>CAMHDC010000078.1 GCA_946183765.1 uncultured Clostridia bacterium
ATGATGGGCCTTGAATCCTGCGGCATGCTCCTCTCCGCCCTACACAAGGAAAACGGCGAGGAACGGCTGAACCTCCTGATGCTCGATCCGCACATCCCGGCAGGCGCGAAGCTGTACTAATCGAATATCACCCCATGCACCTCGGAGAAATCCGAGGTGTTTTTTATTCATTTTATGCATATTATTCATTTTGGAAATTCTTAGTTTTTGGCTCCGTATGCCAATCCGTATGCCAAAATATGCCAACCGTATGCCAAATTGTGCAGAACAAATCTACAAAGAATATCAAATAAAACAGAATCGTTTTACATAGCGCCAAACGAAATCGCTCCCTACTGCATCAAGGCGGGCGTATCACAGCTCCTTGAGATAGAACCGGTTCATGGTGGTATGCACGACGGTGGGCGGGCGGTCGATCTGCCGGTAGCCGGAGCGCTCGTATTCGCGGATCGCCGCGGAGAGGTTGGTGTGGGTCTCCAGGTAGATCTGCCCGTACCCCATGGCCCGGGCCGCCTCCTCGATATGGCGGATCATCCCGTACCCCAGGCCCCGGCCCCTGGCCGATTGATCCAGATACAGCTTTTGCAGCTCGCAGCAGTTCGGCAGCCCCGCAAACTCCGCCGCGCCGATGCCGCCGATCACGGTCCCGTCCCGCAGCAGCACGTGGTAGCACCGGCCGGGGCGATCGTAATAGGCGCTCAAACGGTCCAAAGATGCGTCGAAATACGCCGTGCCGGGGATGTCCAGCCCATGGGCTTTCAGGGCGTCGCGAACGATCCGGGCCATGGCCGCGTCATGCTCGGGGGTGATGGGCTTCCATTCCGTCATCGCCGCTGCCTCCCCAAGGGTCTCTTATCGTTCGAACCGCTCCACGACGGTTTCGGTCACATATTCCGGCTTGATGGCGCCCAACCGTGCGAAGTGGGGCGTCTCACCATGGGCTTTCAGCGCGGCCGCGTCCTGCCACTTTTCCACCAGCAAGAGCTCGTCGCCATCGTCCGCCGGGTAATAGTAGTCGTATTTGAGGTTGCCTTTTTCCGCCCGGCAGGCTTCGTCGATGCCCTCCGCCATGATCCGCTCCAAAAAGGCGTCCCGCATGTCGGGCTTGCATCTGTAGGTCACGTTCAGTACGATCATGGATATCTCCTTTCTCTCAGCGCAAAGCGTGGGTTAGAACATCCCCAGGGAGATCAGAACGATGAGCAGGATCGCCGCCGGGTCCTTGGATGCGGATGCGCCGTCTCCCCGGAAAAGCGGGCATGCCCGCTGCCACCTTTTGGCTGAAATCCTTTGCTTCCCCTATCAGAAAACCGCAAAACGGCGGGTTTGTCAACGGTTTTCCCGGAATTATTTACAGATACACCTCTGCCTCCACGAACAGGCGATCCTTCTTCGAGCGCCCGCCCACGGCCTTCAGGCACCCCTTGCCCCGGCCGCGCAGGGAGATCACGTCCCCTTCCTTCACGGCTGCGTCCGTTCGCTCGCAGATGGTGTAGTTCAGGCTTGCGAGCCCCATGCGGATCTGCTCCGCGGCCGCCGTGCGGCTGAGGCCGAACATGCCGCCCAGGATCGCGTCCAGGCGCAGGCTCTTGACCGTGAAGGACAGGGCCTTGACCTGGATCAGGGGGGCCGGCACTTCTGCCAAGGGACAGGGTGAAGGCGTGACGCTGATGCGGCCCACCTTCTTCAGTTCCTCCAGGAGCAAAGGCTCCACCGTAGGCAGGCAGAACAGATAGGCCACGTCGTCGAAGATGCGGATGTCGCCCAGGGATTCCCGGGTGATGCCCAGGCCCAGGGCCGCGCCCAGGTAGTCCCGGTGGCCGGGCGCGCCGAAATGCGCCTGCAGCTTCACGGCGCGGATATGTTCCGCTGGATCGAAGTCCTCCGCCGCCATGTGCTCCGGCAGAAAGAACGCCGCCTGCCGCTCACAGCCGGCCTGGCCGCCGGTGAGCACCAGGCCGTCCCCTGCATAATACTGTCGGAGCGCATACTGCTCTGCCGGGGTCAGGAACCCCGTTCGCGTTACGATCCCTCTTCGTTCGGCACGATCCCTGAGATCGTCGACGCGCTTTGTGAATTCTCGATCTTCCATACCGTTTGCCTGTTTTTCTGTACCGCAGCCGCGATCCTTTCCAGGATACGGCCCAATTCGCCGATGAACTCGGCGGAGGACGTGCGCAAGACCCCGGACCGCAGGGCCCCCAGCCGCACCAGGGAATCGGAGGTCACCACCCGAACGGCCTCGTTCTTGCCGATCTCGTCCACCAATCGCTCGATGTACATATCCGCGGTCTCGTTCTCCTTGGTGAACACCACGTGGAGCCCCGCTTCCGTGTATTTCGCGCCGACGCCGCCGGGCACCCGGTAGGCGTCGAACACCAGCACCACCTCCGCTTTGGTATAGCTTTGGTAATTGATCAGCGCTTCCGTGAGCTTCGAGCGGGCCAGGTCCAGATTCTTCTCCGCCAGGGCCTTGAGCTCCTCCCAGGCAAAGATCACGTTGTACCCGTCCACGATGATACGTTCCGGCGCCTTTTCTGCGGGCGGCGCCGGTTCCGGGGCGCTGACGGTGCGCGGCGGGCTGTACAGGTTCTGGCGAACGGGACCGAACTCCCGAATCAGAATGGCTTCCAGCTCCTTCTCGTCGATGCTCAGATTCCCGCGGCGGACGGTGGGCGGCTGTGTCGAGGACGGCGGTGCCTTGCCGAACCCGGTGTCCAGGTGCATATACGCCCCCACGTCCCGCCATTTCACCGTCATGCCTGCCCCGTGGGCGCAGAACACGCTGTCCGGCGTGTTCTCCAGGTCGCTTTCCGGATCGTAGCCCCGGGCCTCTATGACGGCCTCGGCGTTTCTGCAGGGCCTGTACCCGCCCACCCGGCAGGAGAACCGGCCTCGGCCCCGGGTATAGGCGGCCACCTCGGCGGCGTAGTCCGTCATGGTGGACACGGGCGCGGAACCGATGATCACCATCTTCCCGCCCGCCTCCTCCGGGGCGTCGTGAACACCGCCCATGGCCTGGATGTCGCTGATGGCGCGGCCCGCATCAGCAAAGGGCACCTCCAGGCGGAAGCTGTAATAGGGTTCCAGGAGGACGCTTTTCGCCTGCATGAGCCCTTGACGCACGGCGCGATAGGTGGCCTGCCGAAAATCCCCGCCCTCCGTATGCTTCAGGTGGGCCCGCCCGGCGATCAGAGTGATCTTCACATCCGTCAGCGGCGAACCGGTGAGGACCCCCAAATGCTCCTTTTCCGCAAGATGGGTCAAAATGAGCCGCTGCCAGTTGAGGGCGAGATCGTCCTCGCTGACCGCGGAAGCGAAGGATAGGCCGCTGCCCGGCGCCCCGGGTTCCAGCAGCAGATGGACCTCGGCGTAATGCCGCAGGGGCTCGAAGTGACCCACGCCCTCCACGGGCGCGGCGATGGTCTCCCGATAGAGGATGCGCCCCGCGCCGATGCGCACGGGCAGATCGAAGCGCTCCCGGATCAGGGACGCCAGCACCTCCGTCTGCAGCGGCCCCATGAGCTGGACCTGGATCTCGGAAAGGTTGGGCTGCCAAAGGATGTGCAGCAGCGGCTCCTCTTCCTCCAGCTGCCGGAGCTTCGGCAACACCGTCCGGGGATCGACTCCCGCCGGCAGCTCGATCCGATACCCCAGGGCCGGCGTCAGCAGGGGCGTTTCGGCGTCCGGCTCCGCGCCCAGGCCCTGGCCCGGCCGGGTCTCTGAAAGGCCGGTCACCGCCACCACGTCCCCGGCGAAGACCCGCTGCGCCGTCTCGTATTTCTGGCCGGAGTACAGCCGAAGCTGGGCCGCCTTCTCCTCCAGGATCTCGCCGCCGACGCCCCGATAGCGCAGGGTGTCCCGCACGGAGAGGGCGCCGCCGGTGAGCTTCAGAAAGGTCAGCCGACCCGCCTGAGCGTCCCGGGCGATCTTATAGACGCGCGCGCCGAAGATGGCCGGTCGGACCGGCTCCGGCGCGTATTTCGTCAGCAGGGACAGAAACTCGTCCACGCCCTCCAGCTTCAGGCCGGACCCGAAGCACACGGGGAACAGCTTGCGCATACGGATGAGGCGGATGATCTCCCCGTCGGAGACCCGGCCCGACTCCATATACGCTTCCAGCGCCTGTTCGTCCAGCATGGCCAGGGCTTCCTCGTTCGCCCCGGGCAGAGGCAGGCACCCCTCCCCGAAGGCGGCCTTCAAATCCGCCAGCAGCTCCTCCCGACTCTGCTTCGCCGCATCCATCTTCGTCACGAAGAGGAAGGTAGGCACCCGGGCCCGAAGCAGCAGCGACCAGAGGGTCTCTGTGTGGGCCTGAACCCCGTCCGTGCCGCTGACGACCAGGATGGCCGCGTCCATGGCGGCCACAGCCCGCTCGGTCTCCCCGGACAGGTCCGCATGCCCCGGCGTATCCAGAAGGGTCAGTTCCAGCTCGTTCGTCAGGATCCGCGCCTGCTTGGAGAAGATGGTGATGCCCCGCTCCCGCTCCAGGGCGTGGGTATCCAAAAAGGTGTCCCGATGGTCCACCCGGCCCAGCTTGCGCAGCATGCCGGCGCGAAACAGCAGCGCCTCACAGAGCGTGGTCTTCCCCGCGTCCACGTGGGCCAGTATGCCCGCCGTCAGTTTCTTTTTTGTCCCGGTCCCGTCCATTATCGCCGATTTACATCCACTTCTTTTTCCTGAAATAGCGGATGCAGGCTATCACGATGATTACCGACAGCAAAAATACCGCCGGATAACCGAATTTCCAGTTCAGCTCCGGCATATACCGGAAGTTCATGCCGTACCAGCCCGCGATCAGGGTCAGCGGCAGGAAGATGGAGGTGATCACCGTGAGCAAGGTCATGATCCGATTCTGCTTTACGTCCATCTGAACCTGGATCAGATCCCGAAGCTGCACCACGTACTCCCTCTGCCCCGTCACCATGTCCTGCAGGCGCATGACCCGGTTGGTGAACAGATGGAAATACCGCAGGTTCTCCTCCTGGAAGAAGCCGTTTTCGTTCTCCTCCAGCTCCTGTCCGAGATCGATGAGCTGCTCGTAGTGGACCCGCAGATCCAGCAGATCGCCCCGGATGTCGTTCAGCTCCTGGGGATAGGTCTCCACCTCGCCCCGCAGGATAGCCTCCTCGATGCCGTTGAGCCGCTTCTCTATGGATTCCAGCAGAGACAGATCCTGGGCGATGATGGTCTCCAGCAGGTCGTACAAAAACCGTTCCAGGCTGGGCAGCCGCCACTTCTTGGTGCGGCTGATGGTTTCCACCTTCTGGGCGATATAGTCCCCGTCGTCCATCAGCGCCACCCCGCGCTCGTCCAGCGCGAAGGAGAACCGATGCCGGGGGCCGCTGATTTTCTGCCGGTCCGGGATGGAGAAGGCGCCGGTGAGCGAGTCCATGTTCACCACGGCCTTGGTCTCATGGGGCGCGTCCACGTCCATCTCGATATCCAGCTCTATGCCCAGCTCGCCCCGCAGCTTTCGCCACTCCCGGCCGGTCAGCACCGCCACGAAGGGCACGTCCTTCGGGAGCGCCTTGACCTCCGCCAGGGTGCACGGGGTCAAGGATTCATGAATGGAATAAAACATAGCCGCCTCCCCAGCGATCTAAACCGTCAGTCCTTTTGTTTCTCCGCCGCTTCCAGCACTTTTTTATACGGCATGGCCATGCCTTCGGTCATCTTGCCGCCTATCTTCTTTTGAAGCTTTTTGTTCTTCATCATGGCTCCCACCAGGTACATGGCCCCGATCCGGCCCCGATGCTTCTGGGGGAAGTCCTCGTAGAAGCCATGGGCTTTATAAAACCTGTGATCGGCCCGCATGAGGCCCTGCATCTGATAGATCAGGTCCCGGAAGATCTTGAACCCACCTACGCCGAAGAAGTTTTTGGGCTGCTGATACCCGTTCTCCACAGCGTAGGCCAGGGTCTCGGCCAGCTGGTCGATCTCCCGCTCCGGCGCGGTTTCGTCGGCGGCGATCCCGGCAAGATAGTTGCCGCCCACCTGGGAGCGGGCCTCCATGAGCAGGTGAAGGTTCTCTTCCCGGCTCAGGGCCCCGTCCACCAGGTAGCCCACGGGCTTGCCCATGGTGACCGTGCGGTGGCCGTTGCAGAACTGGCGGTCGTCGTAGAGCTTGAACCGATAGCCCATGGCATGGTCCCGGATGGTGTAGGCGTAGACGATGGCGTCGGCGGACTGGATATTCTCCCGAAGATAGGTATCGAAGCCGTCCTTATAGACGCAGGTGCCGTCGGCGGCGCAGTGGAAGCATCCCAGGCACCCGCCCGCAAAGGGGAAGGTCCTCAGGTTGACGACGCGCGTCTCGTAGGGGAGCTTCGCCGAAAACCGGTCGATCATGGCGCCGAGGGCGTCGTCCGCCCCCTCCTCCCGGTCGGTGA
>CAMHDC010000079.1 GCA_946183765.1 uncultured Clostridia bacterium
CCTTGGCCCTGACCGCACCGGGATCGGTCTCGATAAGGTCCAAATCCTCGTCCATAGGGCTGGTGAAGGGATGGTGCATGGCCATGAACCGGCCTTCCTCCTCGCTCCACTCGAATTGGGGGAACTCCACCACCCATAAGAGGGCGTAGGTGTTTTCGGGAATCAGCTTCAGCTTGTTGGCTACCTTCAAGCGCAAAGCGCCCAGGGAAGCCCATACCACGCTGTTCTGATCTGCCACGATGAACAGCAGATCGCCCTTCTCGAAGTTGACCTTCTCTTCGATAGCGGCCACCTCTTCGGGAGAAAGGAACTTGAGGATGGGGCTCTGGATGCCCTCGTCCTTGTAGTTCATCCAGGCCAGGCCCTTGGCCTTGTAGGTCTTGACGAACTCGCCTTCGGCGTCGATCTCCTTGCGGGAGTAGTGGTGGGAACCGCCCTTCACGTTGATGCAGCGGACGGACCCGCCGTTTTTGACCGCATTGGCGAATACGGAAAAACCGCTGTCCTTTACGATGTCGGTCAGGTCCTGAAGTTCCATGCCGAAGCGCACGTCGGGCTTGTCGGAACCGTAGCGATTCATGGCGTCTATCCACTTGATGCGCGGAAGGGGATTGGGGATCTCCACGTCCAGGCATTCCTTGAACACCCGGCGCAGGAACCCCTCGTTCATGGCCATGACGTCGTCCTCTTCCACGAAGGACATTTCCAGGTCGATCTGCGTGAAATCAGGCTGCCGATCGGCTCTGAGGTCCTCGTCGCGGAAGCAGCGAGCGATCTGCATGTAGCGGTCGAAGCCGGAGACCATCAGCATCTGCTTAAAGAGCTGAGGGCTCTGCGGCAGAGCGTAGAAGCTGCCCGGGTGTACACGAGAGGGCACCAGATAATCCCGCGCGCCTTCGGGGGTGCTGCCGGTCAGGACCGGCGTCTCGATCTCCACGAAGCCGTTCTCGGCGAAATACTCCCGGGTGATATGAGCGATCTTGTGCCGCATCATGAGATTCTTCTGCATGATGGGCCGACGAAGGTCCAGATACCGGTACTTGAGCCGCAAAAGCTCCCCGGCGTTGGTATCGTCACTGACCTCGAAGGGCGGCGTCTCGCTGACGGACAGGATCTTGAACTCCCTGACCTTCACCTCCACCTCGCCGGTCTTCATCTTCGGATTCACCATGTTGCCGGTCCTGGCTTCCAGGGTGCCCCGGATCGCCAGCACGTATTCCGAACGGATGGTGGACGCCCGATCATAATCCTCCGCGCTCAGGGTGCTGCTGTCGAACACCACCTGCATGAGGCCGGACCGGTCCCTGAGCTGGACAAAGATCAACGCACCCAAGTCACGGCGCACGTTGCACCAGCCCATCAGCGTCACTTCCCTGCCCACGTCCTCCTTCGAGAGTTCCGTGCAGTAACAGGTGCGTTTCCATCCTTGCAGCAATTCACTCATTTTGATTGCCTCCTATCGTTTCTGCAATATCCTTCGCCGTAAGAGCGACTTCGATCTGCTCTCCGGTGTCCATTCTCTTTATGTTGCCCTTGCCGGCTGTGAGTTCGTTCTCGCCGATGACCAGCACGTGTTTGGCTTCCGTCTTGCCGGCATACTTGAAGTTGGCCTTGACGCTGCGGCCCACATGGTCCGTATCGGCAGAGAATCCCAGCTTTCTAAGGCCGTTCACCAGCTCGAACGACTTAAGACGTTCCGCATCGCCCATGCCGAAGATCAGCACGTCCGTCGGTTCCGGCTTCGGGACTTCCACGCCCAGCTGATCGAGATACAGCAGGAGCCGCTCAATGCCCAAGCCGAAGCCCACCGCGGCGCACTCCGGGCCGCCGATCTGCTTCACCAGGCCGTCGTACCGACCGCCGCCGCAAAGGGTACCCTGTGCGCCTGCCGCGCCGGAGACGATCTCGAACACGGTGCGGGTATAGTAGTCCAGTCCCCGGACCAGCATGGGATCCATCTCGTAAGGAATGCCGATGGCATCCAAATACCCGCGAAGCTTGTCCATATGGCTACGGCACTCATCGCACACGTAGTCCATGGTATGGGGCGCGTTGGCGTTGATCTTTTTGCAGCTCTCCACCTTGCAGTCCAACACCCGAAGCGGGTTCTTTTCAAGACGCACCTGGCAATCCTCGCAAAGCTCGTCCTTGTGTTCGACGAGATACGCTTTCAGCGCCGCCTGATACCGATCCCGGCACTTGGGGCAGCCGATGGAATTGAGCTTCACGGTCAGATCCCGGGCACCCATGGCGGTGAAAATGTCCCAGGCCATGGAGATGACCTCGGCGTCCGCACTGGGTTCAGGCGCGCCGAAGCATTCCACGCCGAACTGATGGTGCTCCCGAAGCCGTCCCGCCTGGGGCCGCTCATACCGGAACACGGGACAATTGAGGTAGTAAACCTTCATGGGCATAGCCTCTGCAAACAATCCGTGCTCCACAAACATGCGCACGGTGCCGGCGGTGCCCTCAGGCTTCAACGTGATGCTGCGGCCGCCCTTGTCGTTGAAGGTGTACATCTCCTTCTGTACCACGTCCGTGGTATCGCCCACCGAACGCAAAAACAGCTCCGTGTGCTCGATGACCGGGGTGCGGATCTCTTTGAAGCCGTAGCGGGCTGTCGTCTTGCGGATCAACTCCTCCACGTACTGCCAGCGATAGCTTTCCGCCGGGGTTACGTCCCGGGTTCCCTTTGGTGCCTGATACGCCATAATCTTTCCTCCTGCTATGAAAAAGCGGCCCCGTCTCCATACGAGGGACGGAAGACCGCGGTGCCACCCTGATTAAGCTAAAACGCTTCACTCTGGTTCCTAACGCGAACTGCACGGCGGGCCATTTCCTGCCCGCGGCTCCCGGATGTCCTTCGAAACGCCCTTTTCGCCCGGCTTCCACCATCCCGGGTTCGCTTTGGAAATCTCTGCGCTTTTACTCTTCCGTTCTTTGCTTTTGCTGTAGTATACCCGCCTTTTATGCGCTTGTCAATCCAAAAATAGTCGTTTTTTCTCGATGAACAGCTTATCCTGTTTCTGATACCAGGTGGACACGTCCTTGGGGCTGGGCAGCCGCTCCACCCGTTCGCCCACGCCGTATACTCGCTTAGTCATGGCGCCGGCACCATGAGAGAGGATGCTGACGGTCTCCTCCATCATGTCGATGTTGTAGACGCACTCCATACCGGGCTTGGCGTAGCCCACGTTCTCCAAATTGCCCTGCATATACTTCTGCCGGTACATATAATACGGTTTCATACCCATCTGCCGGGCCGCAGCCGCACCCATGCGGACCATCTCCTCCACCGCCGCGCCGTCGGGCAGAGGGTATTCCTCCAGCCGTGCTTTTAGCCGGGAGGAATGTTTGATGGCCAGGGTATGTACCGTGAGATTCTCCGGATCGAACTGACTGATCGCTTCCAGCGTGTGGGCGAAGTCTTTCACGTCCTCCCCCGGCAGCCCCGCGATCAAATCCATATTGATGCAGTCAAAGCCCTCCTGCCTTGCCATTTCGAAGCAGGCAGCGATATCCGCCGCCGTATGAAAGCGGCCGATGGCTTGGAGCGTCCTGTCGTTCATGGTTTGAGGATTGATGCTGATGCGGCTGACGCCATGGGCTTTCAGTACCTGCAGCTTCTCACGGGAAATGGTATCGGGCCGTCCCGCCTCCACGGTAAACTCGTGACCTGTGACGCCGTATGCCTCGTCCAATGCGGAAAGGACCCTGTCCAGCTCTTCTGCAGAGAGCACGGTGGGCGTCCCGCCGCCGAAATAGAAGGTGCGCACCTGGAAGCCAGCTTCCTGCAGCAGATCGGCCCCTTGACGAATATCCAGGATCAGATGGTCAGCATATTCGCTCAATACGCCTTCCTTCTTGGCCACCTCGGCTCCAAATGAACAATAAAGGCATCGGCTGCGGCAGAAGGGAATATGCAGATATACGGAAGCGCTATTAGGCGCTACAGACTCGATATGGGGTCGCTGCACAGCGGTGATCTCCTCCACCAGCGACTGTTTTTCAGGGGATACCGTGAACAGTTCCCGAAAGGAGCGCTTAGCCTCCCCTTCCCCTTGACGGCCTGCGATCTCCCGAAAAAGCTTGGTGGGGCGGATGCCCGTGAGCGATCCCCAGGGAGTGGCCACCGGGTACAGCGTCTGCATGACCTGATAAACGCACAGCTTCAGCGCCCGCTTCTGCTGCCGCTTTACGTCCAAAGCGTCCAGTCCTTCAGGGACCGGCACGATCTTCTCCATATGCTGGGGCATAGCCAGGCACCTGGCCTCGCCGCTTGCTAAAACGACGAACAGTTTAAGCTCCGCTTCCGGCGCATAGGGCAAGATGTCCGTCTGCCCCAAAAACAGACGGACCTCCTCGGTCATGTCGTTGAAAAAGCCTTTGGCGTTGGTAATCAGCTGAACCATGGGTGATCCCGATACACGTTCATAGGATTGAACTGCTTCTCATGCTCGATGGTGGTGCTTTCCTCATGTCCGGGGTAGACCGTATACCCCTCGAGGGCATACAGCTTATGGAACAGGGAGTCCATCAGCTCCCGCATATTCCCGCCCAGGTCCGTGCGGCCCACACTTTCACAGAAAAGGGTGTCGCCGGTGAACACGACCTGTTCGTCATCCACGATATAGCACACGCCGCCTTTGGTGTGGCCGGGTGTCTCCAGCACCCGGAAGGTGAGGCCGCCCGCTTCGATCCTGTCCCCCTCCCGGACGAACACGTCCGCAGCGCAGGGTTTCAGACCGTAGCTCATGGCGGAGATATAGGAGGCTTTGCCTTCGGCCATGGAAGAATCCGCCTCATGGATATACACTTTTGCGCCTGTCTTTGTCTTTAGGTCTGCCGCCCCCCACACATGGTCGAAGTGACCGTGAGTCAGCAGGATATGGGTACAAGCAAGGCCCTTTTTCTGAAGCTCATCGCAGATAAGTCGGGCGTCCGCCGGGTCGATGACGGCACAGGTGGGGCTGCCCTCCCGACGCACGATATAGGAATTGGCCATGACGGGACCGCAGGGAATGGCGATGATCTCCATGCTTCAGAACTCCTTTCGGCTGTTGAGCAGGATGGTGAAGGGACCGTCGTTGACCAGGGACACCTGCATATCCGCCATAAATGTGCCGCTTTCCACAGGTATCCCGCCCTCCCGCATATAGGCTTTGACGGTCTCGAAGAGGGGCTTGGCCTTCTCAGGCCGCTCGGCGGCGATATAGCTGGGCCGCCGACCGTGACGGGCGTCGCCGGAGAGAGTGAACTGGCTGACCGCCAGGATGCTGCCGCCAACGTCGCCTACGGAAAGATTGGGGACGCCGTTTGCGTCGTCGAACACCCGCAGGCCCACACACTTGTCGGCGATGTACCGGGCATCCTTCTCCGTATCCCCTACCTCCACACCGATGAGGACCATCAATCCCTTTTCGATGGACGCAGTGAGCTCACCTCTGATGGAAACGGAGGATGAAAGCACCCGCTGTACGACGGCTCGCATCTTGATTACCTCCCGTTGACCCGTCTCACTTCGATGACGGATTTGAGTTTCCTTAAGTTGGACATGATATGATTCAGCTGATCCGCATCCGAAACCACGAAGGTCACCAGCATGGTAGCCACGCCGTCGGCGGTGGTCTGAGCTTTCATGTCCGAAATATAGACGTTCATGGTGGTGAGCAGACGGCTGATCTCCAGCAGGGAGCCCGTCTTATCCACCACATGGATGAACACCGTGGCGGAAAACTCCTCCGAAGTGGACGCGGCCCACTCCACGGGAACGAACCGTTCCGGCTCCAGGGAGAGGCGCGGCATGTTCCGACAGTCCGCCCGATGGATGGACACTCCCCGCCCCCGGGTGATGTAGCCAACGATATTGTCCCCCGGCAGAGGATTGCAGCAGCTGCTGAAGTGGACGGACATGCCCGGGTCTCCGGCCACGATGATGCCGTTGGTAGGCTTGGCCTTGCTGCTCTGATTGGCGGCGGGCTTATGGGGCGTCGAGGGGGTCAGTGTGGCGTTTTGAAGGCGCTCCTGCATCTCCTCCAGCTTGTCAGCCTTGCGCTTGGCGTCCATGAGCCGATGGATCACCTGCCCGGAGGAGATGCCGCCGTAGCCCACGGCGGAGTAAAGCTCGTCCAAGGAAGGCAGGGTAAGTTTCTTCAAAATATCGCCATAGAACTCCGGCTTCATCAAAGAAGCGATATCCACCGCCTGTCGCTTGGCGGCGTCCTCCAGCATCTCCCGGCCTTTCTGGATATTCTCCTCCCGGTTCGCCTTCTTGAACCATTGCTTGATGCGGTTCTTGGCGGATTGGGTCTTGACGATATTCAGCCAGT
>CAMHDC010000080.1 GCA_946183765.1 uncultured Clostridia bacterium
AACGCCATCAAGCTCAAGGGGACGCCGAAGATCACCTCCGAATCCGGCATGATCGGCCTTGGCTGGGCCTCCTCCGGCGGAGAGGGTTCCGCCCTGATGAACGACAGGTATCTGGCGGCCGACGGCATCGAGAACGTGATCCGGGTGTTGGACAGCATCGAGATGGGCAGTTTCCCCAGCGTGGACTTCGCGGAGCTGGACGCCTGCAGCGGCGGGTGTGTCGGCGGCGTCCTTACGGTGGAGAACCCCTATATCGCCCAGGTCCGCTTGCAGACCCTGCGCCGGTATATGCCCGTGAGCCTCAACCATGTGCCGCGGCAAAACGGGGACGCGGACGTGCCGGAGGATATCATGACCGTGAAGCCGGCCACCTTCGCCAACGTGTCCGCTCTGAACGTGAGCCGGTTCGAGTCCATCCGCATGATGGCGGACATCGAGAACATCCATGAGAGCCTGCCGGCTTTGGACTGCGGTTCCTGCGGCGCTCCCAACTGCCGCGCCTTCGCGGAGGATGTGGTGAAGGGGGAGGCGAACATCGACGAGTGCATCGTCCATATGCGGGAACAGCTGAAAAAACTCATGAGCGAAATGGAGAAGAAGTCATGACCGTATTTGAGATCAGGGATGCGCTGGGGCTCGTTCCCCTGCACGAGGCCGAGGATCGGCCGGTCACCGGCGGATATGCCGGGGATCTGTTGAGCTGGGTCATGGGTCGGGCACAGAGCGGCGACTGCTGGATCACCATCATGTCCAACCGCAACGTGCCGGCGGTCTGCTCCCTCACGGACGCGGCCATGGTCATCTTCGCGGAAGATGTGACCCCGGACGACGCGGCTTTGGAAGCGGCGGCGGACAACGATCTCAACTTCTATCGTTCCCCGCTGTCCGTGTTCGAGCTGTGCGCCAAGGTGGCTTCCCTGCTCTCATGAACGCATTCGCTGTCGATCTGCACATCCATTCCTGCCTGTCTCCCTGCGCGGAGGACGATATGACCCCCTGCAACATCGCGGGGATGGGATATCTCAACGGGCTCAGGATCATGGCGCTGACGGATCACAACACGGCGAAGAACTGTCCGGCCTTTTACGCCGCCTGTCGGGAATACGGCATCGTGCCCGTGCCGGGCATGGAGCTGACCACGGCGGAGGACGTCCACATGGTCTGTCTGTTCCCTAAGCTCGACACGGCCTTGGCCTTCGACAAGCTGGTGGAAGAGAAGCGCATGAAGGTCAAGAACAAACCGGAGATCTTCGGCGAGCAGATCATCATGGGCGAACAGGACGTGCCCATCGGCAACGATCCCTGGTTCCTGCCAGCGGCCACGGCCCTGACCATCGAGGAAGGGGCGAAGCTGGTCCGATCCATGGGCGGGGTCTGCTACCCGGCCCATATCGACCGGGAGGCTAACGGACTCCTGGCGGTGCTGGGCTTCTTCCCGGAAGAACCGGTGTTCACCCTGGCTGAAGTCCATGACGAGGACAAGCGCGATTTGGCGGGAGGGCGGAAGATCCTGGTCTCCTCAGACGCCCATAGGCTTTGGGAGATCAGCGACGGCAGCTTCTGCGTGCATCTGGACGTGAGCCCGGAGGCGGGGGAAGAGGCCGTTCGAGAAGCTTTCTTTGCCATGCTGGAGAAGAAATCATGAAGGAACTGTCGCTGAACATTCTGGATATCGTGCAGAACTCCATCTCCGCCGAAGCGTCTCTCATCGAGATCCTGCTGGCGGAAACGGACGAGACGCTGCGCATCACCATCAAGGATGACGGCAGAGGCATGTCACAGGATTTCCTGGCCACCGTGATGGATCCCTTCTCCACCACCCGCAAGACCCGGAAGGTGGGCATGGGCATCCCCCTGTTCAAGCTGGCGGCGGAGCAGACCGGCGGAGAGCTGACCATCACGTCCCGGACCAGGGATATGAGCCCGGAGGACCACGGAACGGTCATTTCCGCTTTCTTCTACAAGAATCACATGGATTTCACGCCCCTGGGGGATGTGGTATCCACTTTGATCAGTCTCATCCAGGGCTGTCCTGACGTGGATTTTCTCTTTGAGCACGAGCTGCCCAACGGAGAAACGGTCCACCTGGACACGCGGGAGATGAGGGAAGCCCTGGGAGACGAGATCCCATTGAACAGCTTCGAGGTCCTGGAATGGGCCCGAGAGAGTTTAAACGAACAATATGGTTTTTAGGCGAAAGCTTACTACATAACCAAAAACTTAGGAAAGGAAAACAACTATGAAAAGTCTTGAGGAACTTGCAGCGATTCGGAACAAAATGAAGGATAGGGTCGCTATCCGCGAGAACAACGGCGATATCCGGATCGTCGTTGGCATGGCCACCTGCGGCATCGCCGCCGGCGCCCGGCCCGTACTCAACGCCTTTGTGGAGGAAGTCCGCAAGCAGCACGCTGACAACGCCACCGTGACCCAGACCGGCTGCATCGGCATGTGCCGGCTCGAGCCCATCGTGGAGGTCTTCGAGGGCGGCAAGGAGCGGGTCACCTATGTGAAGGTCAAGCCGGCCATGGTCCCCCGGATCGTCAAGGAGCACATTCTTGGCGGGAAACCCATCACGGAATACACCATCGGTGCCGCAGAATAAAAACGGAGGATATTGAGAATGATTCGTACGCATGTAATGATCTGTGGCGGTACGGGCTGTACCTCTTCTGACAGCCCCAAGATCGCCGAAGCCATGGAGCAGGAGATCGTCAAACTGGGCCTTCAGGATGAAGTCAAGGTCGTGCGCACTGGCTGCTTCGGCCTCTGCGAGATGGGCCCCGTCATGATCGTCTACCCCGATGGCACCTTCTACTCCCGCGTGAAGGTCTCCGATGTGCCTGAGATCGCTTCCGAGCACCTCCTGAAGGGCCGTATCGTGGAGCGCCTGGTGCACCGTGACACCGAAGGCGGCGAGAAGGTCGAGGTCCCCACGCTGAAGGACATCGAGTTCTATAAGCCTCAGCTCCGTGTGGCGCTGCGCAACTGCGGCGTCATCAACCCGGAGGACATCGAAGAGTACATCGCCATGGACGGCTATTCCGCTCTGGGCAAGGTCCTCACCGAGATGACTCGTGAGCAGGTCATCGACGTGGTCACCAAGTCCGGCCTCCGCGGCCGCGGCGGCGCCGGCTTCCCCACCGGTTTGAAGTGGAAGTTCGCTGCCGTCAACCAGACTCCCAACAAGTACGTGGTCTGCAACGCCGACGAGGGCGACCCCGGCGCGTTCATGGATCGTTCCGTGTTGGAAGGCGATCCCCACGCCATCCTGGAAGCCATGTGCATCGCGGGCTATGCCATCAATGCGAACCAGGGCTACATCTACGTTCGTGCTGAGTACCCCATCGCCGTGCACCGTCTGCAGATTGCCATCAAGCAGGCCCGTGAGTACGGTTTGCTCGGCAAGGACATCTTCGGTACCGGCTTCGATTTCGACATCGACGTACGTCTGGGCGCCGGCGCCTTTGTGTGCGGCGAAGAGACCGCGCTGCTGACCTCCATCGAGGGCAATCGCGGCGAGCCCAAGACCAAGCCGCCGTTCCCCGCCAACAAGGGCCTCTTCGGCCAGCCCACCATCATCAACAACGTGGAAACCCTGGCAAACATCCCCCAGATCATCCTCAAGGGCGCCGAATGGTTCGCATCCATGGGCACCGAGGGCAGCAAGGGCACCAAGGTCTTCGCTCTCGGCGGCAAGATCAACAACACCGGCCTTGTGGAAGTTCCTCTGGGCACCACCCTCCGCCAGATCATCTATGATATCGGCGGCGGCATTCCCAACGGCAGAGAATTCAAGGCCGTTCAGACCGGCGGTCCTTCCGGCGGCTGCATCCCGGCCAAGTATCTGGATCTGCCCATCGACTACGAGAACCTCAAGAGCATCGGCGCCATGATGGGTTCCGGCGGTATGATCGTCCTCGACGATTCCACCTGCATGGTGGACGTGGCCCGGTTCTATCTGGACTTCACCGTGGACGAGAGCTGCGGCAAGTGCGTCCCCTGCCGTATCGGCACCCGCCGCTTGCTGGAGATGCTGGACAAGATCACCAGCGGCAACGGCACGCTGGAAGATCTGGACAAGATGGAAGAGCTCTGCAAGTACATCCAGGCCAACGCCTTGTGCGCTCTGGGCCAGACCGCTCCCAACCCCGTGCTCTCCACGCTGAAGTTCTTCCGCGACGAGTACGTGGCCCACGTGGTCGACAAGCGCTGCCCCGCCGGCGTGTGCAAGAAGCTCCTGCGCTATGAGATCGATCCCGATAAGTGCCGCGGCTGCACGGCTTGCGCCCGCAAGTGCCCCGTCAACGCCATCACCGGCACGGTGAAGCAGCCCCACGTCATCGATCAGGCCAAGTGCATCAAGTGCGGTACCTGTATGGATACCTGCCGCTTCGGTGCCATCAGCAAGAAATAAGGAGGAACCCAATGAATACTGTTCATGTCAAGATCAACGGGATCGAAGTCGAGGTCCCTTCCGATTACACTGTTCTGATGGCGGCGGAGAAGGCTGGCGTCCATATCCCCACCCTCTGCTACCTGAAGGACGTTAACGCCATCGGCGCTTGCCGTATGTGCGTGGTCGAGGTGAAGGGCGCCCGCTCCAACCCCGTGGCCTGCCTCCAGCAGGTGGCCGAGGGCATGGAGGTCCAGACCAACACCCCCGCCCTGCGCGCTTCCCGCAAGATGACGTTGGAGCTCATGCTCTCCAACCACCGGATGGACTGCCTTGGCTGCGTCCGTTCCACCAACTGCGAACTGCAGACCCTGGCCCAGGAATACGGCGCCGACCCCGACAAGTTCCGTCCCGCCGAGCCCATGCAGCCGGATCTCGATGAGTCCGCCATCCACCTCATCCGCGACAACAGCAAGTGCATCCTGTGCCGTCGCTGCATCGCGGTCTGCAAGAACGTGCAGCACGCCCATGTCATCGGCGCCAGCATGCGCGGCTACAAGACCCACGTGTCCAGCCCCTTCGAGATGCCTCTCGCGGACACCAGCTGCGTGAACTGCGGCCAGTGCATCCAGGTGTGCCCCACCGGCGCCCTCACCGAGCGTGACGACACCGACAAGGTCTGGAAGGCCCTCTCCGATCCCACCAAGCATGTGGTCATCGCCCCCGCGCCCTCCGTCCGTGTCCAGATCGGCGAGTGCTTCGGCATCCCCATGGGCACCAACGTGGAAGGCAAGCTCATCGCGGCCTGCCGCCGTCTGGGCTTCGACAAGGTGTTCGATGTGGACAACGCCGCCGACGTGACCATCATGGAGGAAGGCACCGAGCTCATCCAGCGCATCCAGAACGGCGGGCCCCTGCCCCAGATCACTTCCTGCAGCCCCGGCTGGATCAAGTTCTGCGAGCACTACTATCCCGAGTTCATCCCCAACCTGTCCACCTGCAAGTCCCCCCAGGGCATGTATGGTGCGCTGGTGAAGAGCTACTACGCCGAGCATGCGGGCATCGACCCCAAGGACATCTTCTGCGTGTCCGTCATGCCCTGCACGGCCAAGAAGTTCGAGTGCAACCGTCCTGAGCTGGGCCACAACGGGCTGCCCGATGTGGACGTGTCCCTGACCACCCGTGAGCTGGCCCGCATGATCAAGAAGGCCGGCATCATCTTCGACAAGCTCCCCGACGAAGTTGCGGACGATCTGCTGGGCGAAGCCTCCGGCGCCGGCCACATCTTCGGCGCCACCGGCGGCGTCATGGAAGCGGCCCTCCGTACCGTGTACGAAGTGGTCACCGGCAAGACCCTGGAGAAAGTGGAGTTCGAAGCCGTCCGCGGCGTCGAAGCCATCAAGGAAGCCGAGTACGACCTGAACGGCCTCAAGGTCCGCGTGGCCGTCACCTCCGGCCTGGAGAACGCCAGCAAGCTCCTCGACATGGTCAAGCGGGGCGAGAAGGACTATACCTTCATCGAGGTCATGGCCTGCCCCGGCGGCTGCGTCAACGGCGGCGGTCAGCCCATCGTGCCCAGCAACTTCAAGAACTTCCACGACGTGCGGGCCATCCGCGCGGCCGGCCTCTATGGCGAGGACGCCAACATGCCGCTGCGTAAGTCCCACGAGAATCCGGAAGTCCAGAAGCTGTACAAGGACTACCTGGGCGAGCCCTGCAGCCACAAGGCCCACGAGCTGCTGCACACCACCTACACCAACCGCGGCCTCTACAAGTAAGCCACAGGCACAATCAAAAAGCAGGAAGTCGAAAGGCTTCCTGCTTTTCTGTATGGATGGGGGAGAAGGTCAGTGCTCCTTCTTCCAGGCCTTGATCTCCTCAAGGCGCTTCTTATACTTTGCCTCCAGGCCCTGCTCCGTAGGCCGGAA
>CAMHDC010000081.1 GCA_946183765.1 uncultured Clostridia bacterium
GCCGAGGTCAAGCCCCTGCTCGGCGTGGACGACACGTATGTGCTGAACAACTACGAGACGGTCTTTCTGGACAGTGGCACGGCTTCCAAACGCACCCTCTGGACGGGGGACAGCTTCGCCATCACCGCCCAGCAGCCCAATGGCTTTCTGCGCCTGGTGGGGCTGGAGGCCAAGTCAACGGACGGCGCGTGGGTCCGCATCGCCTCCATCGACGGCTCCAGCGCCACCATCACCGTGGATATGAACGCGGACAACATCAACGCGCTGAGCGGCAAGAATCTCATTAGCTGGAGCACCAACGGCAAATGCGATCACGGCGGAAACTTCTATAAGGGCACACTCACCGTGCGCCCGGTGTTCGAGTATCAGAACGCCTCTGTGGAGCTGCAGCAGAATTCCAACGGTGAGCTGTATATGACCGCGCCCACCCCCAACCTGCTGTGGGACTTCAACAAAGATAACGCCATGAACAGCCACATGGGCTCCAACTGGAGCCATCAGGTGAGTTACACAGGCGGAAAGAACGGCTCTGACGACTATTACACCTTCACGGCCTCCGGCAGCGACCCCTACGTCTCCATGGATACCCCCATGTCAAGCGCATCCGATGTGAAGTGGGTGAAGATCCGGGCGCGAAACAGCAGCTCGACAAAAACCATGCAGCTCTTTGCCAGCGTGGGCAGCGCGGGCAAGAACATCGGAAACACTCGCTTTGATATTCCCATCGCGACTGACGGGGCGTGGCATGAATATGTGGTGGAGATCACCAATGCCAACTGGAAGGACAACATTCAGTGGCTGCGCCTGGATCCGCTGGACGGATGCAGAAGCGGCGACAAGATCGACATCGACTATGTGGCCTTCTTCTCAGACGAGCTCAGCGCCAAAGCCTTCCGGAGCGAGTCCGAGGTCCATACGGAAGGTACCTACACCTACCATCTGGGCGACACTCCCTACTTCCGTACCGTGGTCAGCGCCACCGGCAGCCAAAACAACCTGAAGGGGGACGGCGTCACCTACCAGATCAGCCAGCGCGGCAAGACCGGTGTGGTCAAGGATTGGACGAACTCCCATTACCTGAGCGGCAATAGCAAGCACGGCGTGACCCTCACCGGCGCCGGGCAAGACATTCACGTTGTGGTGGATATGCCCTACTACACCTTCAAGCCCACCTTCACCGAGAAGGGCAACTGCGTGACGGTGGAGGTCAGCAAGGCGGCCCTGGATTATCTGGATACCTCCAAGGGCTTCTTCGCGATCTCGGGCGTCACCCGCGCGGAGGCGGGGGACAGTTACGTCTACACCGTCTATCAAAACGTCAACTCCAACGTGCGTGTTTCCCTGACAGCCGTGGCCAAGAGCGGCGCAATCGCCTTGTGGACCCAGAGCAACGGGGTGCAGTCCGGCGGCTCCACGGTGGACTTCTTCACGGCGGAGCGCAGCGCCGCCAACCGGGTGAAGCTCCAGGTGTGGACCAGCGGCGGGCTCATGTCCGACGACGGGGACGGGGCGCTCATGGACGACTTATCCTTCACCCCCACCTACGCCTCCATCAGCGGCACCGTGACCACCTCTACCTTCAACCTGACGTCGCAGCGCAGCGCCGCCAACTCGGTGGTGGCCCCCCACGCCTACGTGGCTTACGGCGACGCGGGGACCTGGACCGACGAAAACGGCCACTTCGAGCTGCCCGCCATCTTCACCCTGGCCGGCTTGCCGGTGACCTACACCGTCACCTATAACGGCGCCACCAGCATCCTGCTCGCGAACGTCCCCGCCGCCACCGCCTCCAAGAGCACGAAGATCAGCGACGCGGGGCAGACCGTGGAGGCCGTCACCGCCAACGTGGGCGCGGTGAAGGTGGACGCCTTCTCCGAGGAGGGCGCGCATTTCGTCAGCGCCTACGCCGACCAGATCGGCGTCCTCTACGGCTCCATCAACGCCCTGTCCATGAACGGCAAGCAGCTCACCTTCACCGTCAATGTGGCCCAGGGGCAGGACTATGACCTCAACGGCGCCACTTATCAGGAGCACATCAAGGACGTGACGCTGTACTTTATGAACCAGTCCACGGGAGAGGTTCACGGGATGTTCTCCTCCAGCAACAAGGGGCAGCGGCCTTCCGGCATCGACTGGAGCTGGGACGAGGATACCGGCGTGTTTACCCTGACCATCGCCAAGTTCTCCCCGGAAACCCCGGAGAACTGGACCTACGGCGACGTGCTCATGGCGCAGCTGACCACGGACAAAAAGGTGGCCCTCTCGGCCTTTGCGGACCAGGATATGCACTATGACCCGGTGTCCACGGGCTACGGCGTCTTCGCGGACCCGGACTACAAACCCCAGACCTTCCAGTTTGACATCGACAACGTGGCCCAGATGGTGGGCGCCACCCCCCAGACCGACGGGGACGGCAAGCTGCTCGATGACGGCAACAGCTACAGCTTCGGCGCTTTCCCCTACATGGGGGAGATCACCACGGCGGTGCACGTGTTCTTCGACGTGGCGTCCACCGTGGGCGTCTCCAAGGCCGCACAGCTGCTCCGGTCGGACCTGTCCGCTGCCGCCGGGGACGATGACGAGGACGTGTCGGTCGGTGACTACGGCGACGGCGACAATTACTGGGGCAGCATCAGCGCCTTCTTTGACATTGTGCCCACCCAGTACGGCGGGATGCGCTTCATGGTGGGCGCGGTCTACACCTACAACGGAGGCTCAGGCTATAAAAGCCAGAGGAATCCGTACAACAAAGACCTCGAAGTAATGCGTCATCGCTTATCCGATATCAGCGCAACTTATAATGCAGGAAAAATGGGTGCATCACGGGCTTACCTGCAGGAACGAGGAGTCAAGAGCAATTTTGCCGGTCCGCACTTCACCTTCTCCGGGTTCATCGGCTTCTATCTGGACTACGGCTATGTGGAGATCACCAATAACGGCACCCAGGAAAAGAGCCACGATATGGTGTACATGGGCGCGGGCGGCTTCTTCGGAGGCAGCGTCAGCGGCGGCTATACCTGGCCCTTCGTCATCGTCTTTGTTCCGGCCTATGTCAATGTGGACGCGGGCTTCAACATCACCTTCTTCCTGGGCTCCGAGGGCGACCCCAAAAAGACGCTGGACAGCTTCTATACGGACGAGCTTAAGGGCCAGGATTTCAGCTTCACCTGCGAGATCTACGGCAAATTCTACGGTTCGGTCACCATCGGCGTGGGCTTCTATAAGGTGCTGGGCATGCGGGTGAGCGCCGGGGTGTCCTTCGAGCTCGGCTACAGCAACAACATGACCGAATGGTACCCGCAGCTCTTTGACAGCGACTTTGGCTATGTGTCGGAGGCGACCTTCGCCGGCACGCTGGACCTGATCGTCACCTCCATCGACGTGTACAAGGCCAGTTGGCCCCTGCCCCTGGCGGGCGGCTTCATGTACTACTTCCAGGAGTACCGCCGGGCCACGAAGTGCATCACCTATGTGGAAAGCAGCATCTCTAAGGGAAAGGGCAGCGCCTCGGCCCAGGCCCGGGCCAGGGAGCTGATCGCCGAGCTGCGGGCCATGATGAATGCCGAGAAGGACGTGGACGGCGACGATCTGCGCAGCAAGACCTATGAGCTCAAGGACTACGCCTATCATAACGACATCATCGAATGGACCACAAAGAACACCATCGAGATGAACTCCCAGAGCGGCATTGCCGGTATGATCATCAACGGCGTGACCCAGGATGATGATGACGGCAGCGGCATCCGCTACCACACCAACGGCCACGTGGATTCCCAGTGGGTCGCCGGGGACGGTCAGCTCATGGCGGCGTATCAGGCCGTGCGGTCCACTCCCATCATGCAGGACGCCTACGCCCAGCCCTCCACCAAGATCGTCGGCATCGGCGACAACCGCTTCCTGATGGTATTTCTGGACGACGAACCCAGCCGGGACAACATCATGGCGGCACAGCTCAAATGGACGATTTACGACGCGGCAAACGACACCTGGACGGTGCCGCGGGCGGTGCAGAATGACCATACCGCCGACGGCAAGCCAAGTCTTGTTGACGCCGGGGACAAGGTGATCCTCTCCTGGGCCTCTCCCACGGACGCGAAGTATGACGCGCTGAAAAACGCGGTTGCGGATGAGATTGGTTCCGACAACGACGCGCTCATTCAGGCGGCGCTGGAGGACGACCCCGCCCGTGTGATGAGCACCTTCGATATCTTTACGGTGGAGTTTGACAAGTCCAGTCGGAGCTTTGGTTCGATCACCCAGCTCACCGACGATGTTTTCTACGACGACTATCCCCAGGCCATCTATGACCAGGAAACGGGAGATTACATCGTCGTGTACTACAAGACCGCCCAGGACACCGAGGCGTACACCGGCGGCGGCGACAAGCTGACCGACCTGGTGGGCGTCAGCGCGGATCCGAATAAAACCTACAGCCTCCTGTGCTATATGCTCTATAACAACCAGACCAATGCCGAGGACACCAAGGGGCAAACCCACGCGGCAGGCTGGGCCAGAACCTACTACTTCCCGAATGAAACGGCGGAGGACGCTGCAGCGCAGGAAAAGAGCCTTGCGACATGGAAGGGTCAGCGGTTAATTGATACCCGCGTGAGGAACGCGGACGGCACCTTCTACAACGATCCGCCCATCACCGACCTGACGGTCTGCGCGGGCTACAACGGCTTTGGGACCTACGCCTTCACGGTGGATAAGGACTTTGATCTCTCCACCGCCGAGGACCGGGAGCTGTGGCTGCAAATCTACAACTTCAAGACACACAGCAGCTACTATGCCGTCAACGTGGCCGGCAGCGTGACCGAGACCACCGACCGGTATGACAGCACCGCCGGCGGCTACGTCCCCGTCACCGCCACCCGGAAGGTGGAGGTGGGTGCGCCGAAGCTCATCCGCAACGGCGGCAATACCTTCCTGTTCTGGCGGGAGGACGGCGAGACGCTGAAGTATCTCAACGTCACCGAGATGATGAACGCCAAGGTCGCAGCAGTCGCCAATCCAGACGAAAACAAGGAAAGCGACTGGACCTACGCGGTCCAGTCCAACGGCACCTTTGCCACCGATGCTGCCACGGGCATCACCTATGCGCCCCGGGCGCAGAAGGTGGACTTCGGCTCCGCCTTGACCGAGGACGCCATCCACATTACCGACTACGAGGTCATGGCGGACAAGGACGATAACCTCTATGTGGTCTGGACGGATACGGTGACAAATGAAGTCACCAACGAGATCGGCGAGACCCGTCCCGTTACCGCGCAGGAGATCTACGCCTCCGCGCTGATCCATCAGGAGGCAAAGACCATCACCGGCACCGCCGAAAACGGCGCGACAGTCACCGACACCACCCAGACCGCCCGCTGGTCCAAGCCCTACCGTCTGACCCGGGAGAACGCCTTCAACGACGGTGTAGCCCTGGCGCTGGACAAGGACGGCGGCCTCATCATCGTCCACAACCAGTACACCAAGAAGACAGCCCAGAGCGAGGCCGAGGTGATGAAGCTCCTGGACGAGGGGAAGATCGGCCTGACCCAGGACGCCGAGGGCAACTACTACGCCGCGACCATCGAGTATAACTCTCCGGTCAGCCTGATGGTCACCCGCTGCGACAAGGTGGGCTCTCTGGAGGCCACGCAGTTCACCTTCTCTGACGATACCCCCGTGGCCGGCGAGACCATCAAGGTCAAGGCCGCCATCGAGAACGTTGGCCTTACCGATGCCGAGGGCATGGACGTGACCTTCTACGAGTACAAGAACGGCAAGCAGGGCAAGCAGATCGCGCATACCACGTCCGACGACACCATCACGGTCAACACCGCCAAGGAAGCCACCTTCTACTGGACGGTCCCGACGGACGGCCCGGCGGGGTACAGCATTGAGGCGGTCATCAAGGAGAAGAAGCCGGACGGCAGCTACTACGACTCGGTGAAATCCTATTCCGATGTGTTTGAGACAGCGCCGGCCTACGCCCTTGAGTTGACGGACGTTACGCAGGAGGGCGATCAGTTCCGGGTTGATTTCAAGGCGGCGAACACAGGCAACGCCGACGCCGAGGACGGCACCAAGGTGGAGCTCCGTCTGGTGGGCCTGTACGGCGATCTGGACAGCGACCGCTACGGCAATCTGGAGACAAACGTGCTCTACAGCAAGGATATCACAAGCGAGCTGAAGGCCAAGACCCTGCTGGAAAAGGTTGAGGGCATCGACAAATACGCGCTGCCGCAGGACACAGTTTACGAGGGCGACGTGTTGGTGGATATTCCCGCCAGCGTGTTCCGGTACTGCGGTTACGACGCAATCGAGCTCGT
>CAMHDC010000082.1 GCA_946183765.1 uncultured Clostridia bacterium
AAGGTGGGGGCGCACTTCTCGCACACGAAGGCGTAGTACCCGTCCCGGGGCAGGGTCGGCTCGTCCAGCAGGGCGGCGGCCCTGTCCAAATATTGCTCGATCTTCTGTTCCCCCTTTTCAAGGCCGTGCTCCAGCTCCACCGCGTTGGCTAAGTTCAGATACGTGATGGCCTGCTCCAGAGCCCCGTGCTCCACCTTGCCCATAATTTCCAGGGCCTTCAGGAAGGCTTCGTAGGCCTCCCCGAAGCGTTTGAGGGCCATGTAGGCCAGGCCCATGTTGTTGTATAGGCCGCCCAGCCGCCCGTCGGTTTCGGGCAGGTTCCCCTCGTAGACGGCCTTGGCCTTCTCAAAGAGCTCGATGGACCGCTCGGGCATGCCGAAGGCGTCGTAGACCGTGGCGGCGTTCACATAGGCGGTACCGGCGGAGAGGGTGTTTTCAAAGCCCAGCCGTTCGATGAGATTCAGGCTTTCGTTAGCGTTCAGGATGGCCTGCTCCTTGTTGCCCACCTTCCGGTAATGACCCATCAACTCGCCCCGGACGAAAAACTCGCCCCGCAGGTCCCCGTTCTGCCGGGCCTCCGCCAGCCAGTAGTTAAGATGGCGCTCCGCCCCCGCATAGTCCCGGCGGCTCATATATTCGTCCAGCTTCTCCCGGACCCGCCGCTGGGGGATGGGCGCGGGCCGGTCCTGATCCATGCACAGGACGCAGTTGGGCTCCTCGTAATCCTCTTTGGAGAGGGTAGGGATCGGGTTCGTCATAGGCGCCTCCTTTATTTCTTCTGGGGCAGCAGCAGTCCGCCCAGCAAAATGATCTGCTCGGGCAGCCGGTTCCCGCTGGCCCACTGCAGTTTTTCTTCAAAATACCGTTCCAGGGCCCCGCCGCAGTCGCCGCCCAGGGCTTCGATGGAGTACCGCATCCTGTCCGGCATCCGGCAGGGCTTCCCCTCCGTCCGGGCGCAGACGGGGCACAGGTCGCACTTCCCGGCGAACAAAGCAAGGCTCCCGGGAGTCTCGGCCTCCATAGCCAGCAGTTCCCGGGCCAGGTCCGCCTTGATCCTGGGCAGCGCTTCCTGCTCGAAGGCGCGGCGCTCCCCGGGGAACAGCCGATCCTTGGCAAAGACCAGCTTTCGGGCATAGAGGCGGATGGCGTCGTACTTTTCCCACACCGCCGCGGGGTCGAATCCAAAGGGCGGGCAGGACCACGTCTGCCCATAGTCGGGGCAGTCCAGACAGTAGCCCATGAACCGGGGCACGTCCACCAGGCCCTGCCGGAACTCGTCCAGGGGCACGGTCCGGTCCAATGTGGCGACGGTGTACAGCGCATCCCATTCCATGGGTCTATGCTACCATGCTGAGCCGGGTTTGACAAGCGCCATTCTTCACGCTTCGTTTGCATTTTCACCCTTGCGCACGGGGATGGGCGGTGCGATAATATACTAAACCCACAGGATAGGGGAGGAATGGACCAATGAAGGAAATGAACGTAGGCGTCCTGGGCGCCACCGGCGCGGTGGGCCAGGAGATGCTGAAGATACTGGCGGAGCGAAACTTCCCCGTGAGGAGCATCCGCCCCCTGGCCAGCGCCCGCAGCGTCGGCAAGACCGTTCTGTTCAAGGGGGAGCCGGTGCCTATCGCGGAAGCGAAGGAGGACGCCTTCACCGGCCTCGACCTGGTTCTGGGCGCGGCGGAGAACGACGTCGCCCAGCGGTTTGCGCCCCATATCCTGGACGCGGGGGCCGTGTTCGTGGACAATTCCAGCGCCTTCCGGCTTCGGGAGGACGTGCCCCTGATCGTGCCTGAGATCAACCCCGAGGACGCCAAATGGCACAAGGGGATCCTGTCGAATCCCAACTGCACCACCATCGTCACCCTGGTGGCCGTGGCCCCGCTCGCCAAGGAGAGCCCCATCGAGACCATGATCGCCTCCTCCTATCAGGCGGTCAGCGGCGCGGGCGTGGCGGGCATGCGGGAGCTCACCGAGGAGATCGAGGCGGGCTTGAAGGGCGAAGCGTACGCGCCCAAGGCCTTCGCCCACCAGATCGCCTATAACGTGATCCCCCAGATCGGGTCCGAGCAGTATCTGGGCTACACCAGCGAGGAGATGAAGATGCAGAACGAGGGCCGCAAGATCCTGCACCTGCCGGAGATGAAGGTGAGCTGCACCTGCGTCCGGGTGCCGGTGCTTCGGTCCCACAGCGTGTCCGTGGTGCTGCGCACCAAAGAAAAGATCTCCGTGGACCGGGCGAAGGCCCTTATCGCCGCCGCCCCCGGCTGCAAACTGGCGGACGATCTCAAGAACCACGTGTACCCCATGCCCCTGGATACCTCGGACCAGGATCTGGTCTTTGTGGGCCGGATCCGGGAGGACCTCACCTCCGACCGGGGCTTGAACCTCTGGTGCTGCGGCGACCAGGTCCGCAAGGGCGCGGCCACCAACGCCGTGCAGATCGCGGAGCTGCTGCTGTAAGCTTTCCCTGTGCCGCTTCTCTTTGCGGCGGGAAGGGCGTGCCAAACAAACGTAAGAGAGTATGGCTATGGAAACAGCCATACTCTTTTTTGCTTACATTTTCGGATGCTGAGCTTTGACCTGACTTGCCACGAAGTCGGCAAACTGGCTGGCGGCAGGACTTTGCCGGCCCGAGTCCGTGACGGACAGGGCGATGGTCCGGGTGGCCTGGGGGCTCAGCTCCAGGGCCGCGATGTTGTCCCTTCGCCCCTGCAGCAGCAGCTCTGGCATGATGGCGATGCCCAGCCCCTGCTCCACCATGGCGATGATGGCGTAGTCGTCCTTGGTGACGAAGCGCACGTTGGGACGGATATCCTCCGCATCCAGGGCGCGGCGCAGGTCCTGGTCGGAGCTTTCCAGCAGGGAGATGAAGGACTCCTGCTTGGCGAAGCTGATGGGGAAGCAGGGGAGATTGGCCAGAGGGTGATCCTTGGGCAGGATCACCAGCAGCCGATCCTTCATGAGGGGGATCACCTTTCCCGGCGCGCGGGTGGGCAGGGACACGAACCCCAGATCCACGGCCCCCTCCTCCAGCCACTGTTCCACGTCGTGGTAATCCCCGTTGAGCAGTTTGAAGCGGATGTGGGGATGCGCCGCCTGGAACTCTTTTAAGATGGAGGGGAGCCAGTGGACCGCCACAGAGGTGAACGTGCCTATGCGGATGGTGCCGGTGGACAGGCCGTGGATGGAGGACACGGTCTCCTGCAGCTGCATCTCGGCGGAGAGGATGGTCCGCACCGAGGGCAGGACCTTCTTTCCTTCCTCGGTCAGACGGACTCCCGACCGGCTCCGTATGAGCACAGGGAAGCCGAACTGCTCCTCCAGCGAGGTGAGGGCGTGACTCACGGCGGACTGGGTCAGGCCCAGATCCTCGGCAGCCCGGCTGACGCTCCCCGCTTCCAGGGTGCGAAGGAAGATCTCATATTTTTGAAGACTCATCTTTACCTCACATGAAGAAAATTCATATATATTTCATCGGGAGTGACCTTTTGTACAGTATACACAAAAAAGCCAAGAAAATCAATCAATAATATGGAAATCATCGCTTGATTCCGATGATGATATATAATATACTGCAAGCAATTTAAACGAGGCATGAACAGAACTCATGCAAAAGGGAGGCCGAAATGGAACATATCGAATGGATCATGCTGGGGACCATACTGGTCTATATGGCCCTGATCGTGGGGGTGGGGATCCTGTTCAGCCGCCGGGCGGGACGGGGCGCTGACGCCTTCTTCTTGGGAGGCCGATCCCTGGGCCCCTTCGTCACGGCCATGTCCGCGGAGGCCAGCGACATGTCGGGCTGGCTCCTCATGGGTATGCCGGGCCTGGCCCTTCTCTGCGGCACGGCGGAAGCGTTCTGGACGGCCCTCGGACTGGCCATCGGCACCTATTTCAACTGGCTTATCGTTGCCAGGCGTCTCAGACGGTACACCGTGCTCACAGGCTCCATCACCGTTCCCGGTTTCTTCTCCCGCCGGTTCCGTGACGAGAAGCACATCCTGTCCACGCTGGCGGCGGCGATCATCATCGTCTTTTTTGTGCCCTACACGGCCTCCGGCTTCGTGACCTGCGGCAAGCTTTTTTCCACCCTTTTCGGCATGGAATACCGCCGGGCCATGCTCATCTCCGCGGCTATCATCGTGGCGTATACGGCCCTCGGAGGCTTCCTGGCGGCCAGCGTCACGGACTATTTGCAGTCCATCATCATGACCTTCGCGCTGCTGGCTGTCATCGGTTTCGGGCTCTCCTATGCGGGCGGCCTCGACGCGGTCGTGACCAACGCCCGGACCATTCCCCAGTATCTCTCCCTGACCGCCGCGGCGGAGCAGGGGAAGGGAAGCTTCGGGTTTTTGCCCATTCTTTCCACCATGGCCTGGGGCCTGGGCTATTTCGGCGTGCCCCATGTGCTTCTTAGATTCATGGCCATCCGCAGGGAGGGGGAGCTGACCCTGGCCCGGCGCATCGGGTCCGTGTGGGTGGTGATCTCCATGGCCGCCGCCATATGTATCGGCGTCGTCGGCCGGGCGCTGATGGATCAGGGCGTCGTAGGCCCCTACGCCAGCACCTCCGAGAGCGAGACGATCATCGTGGCTGTGGCCAACATCATCAGCGGCAATGGGACCTTGCTGGCAGTCCTGGCCGGGCTCATTTTGGCGGGCATTCTGGCGGCCACTATGTCCACCGCCGATTCCCAGCTGCTGGCGGCGGCCTCGGCGGTGTCGGAGGACCTGTTCAAGGGGGTCTTCCGCTGGCGCATCGGGGAGAAGCAGAGTCTGTGGATCGCCCGCGGCACGGTGGTGGCCGTCTCGATCCTGGCGGCGATCCTGGCCTACGATCCCGGCAGCTCCGTGTTTCGGATTGTGTCCTTTGCCTGGGCTGGCTTCGGCGCAGCCTTCGGGCCGCTGATGCTCTTCAGCCTGTTCTGGAAGCGGACCACCCTCCAGGGCGCCGTGGCTGGCATGGTCACCGGCGGAGCCGTGATCTTCCTGTGGAAGTTTCTCATCCGGCCCAACGTAGCGTTCCTGGATTTCTACGAGCTTCTGCCCGCCTTTATCTTTTCGGCGTTGGTCATCTATGGGGTGTCTCGCCTGACCCCCGCCCCCGATAGGGAGGTGCAGGCGGAATTCGAGCAGGTGGATGCCCTGTGACCTTCCCCGTCGGTGCGCACCAATAAAGGAGCCGTTGTTTCGGCTCCTTTTTCCATGCCTTGCTTTATACGCCGGCTATGTCCTTGATCACTTCACCCGCGATGATCAGCCCCGCCACGGCGGGCACGAAGGCGGTGCTGCCCGGGGTGGCCCGGCGGTGGGTCTCTTCGTCCGCGGGGGCGGGGGAGAGGGCCGGTTCCGTGGAGTAGACCACCTTCACGCGGTCGATGCCCCGCTTTTTCAGCTCCCGGCGCATGACCCGGGCCAGGGGGCACACGGAGGTCTCGGCGATGTCCGCCACCCGAAAGGCCGTGGGGTCCAGCTTGTTCCCGGCGCCCATGGAGGAGATGACGGGCACCCCCGCCGCCTTGGCCGCCTCGATGAGCTGGAGCTTTCCGGTCACAGTGTCGATGGCGTCCACCACATAATCGTATTGGGTAAAATCGAACCGGTCCGCCGTTTCCGGCAGATAGAAGAGGGGATAGGTTTGCACCTGGCAGTCCGGGTTGATGCTCAGCGCCCGGGCTCTCGCCGCGTCCACCTTCAGCATCCCCAGGGTGTCCCGGGTGGCGATGATCTGCCGGTTCAGGTTCGAGAGGGCCACCCGGTCGCTGTCGATCAGGTCCAAAGCCCCCACGCCGCTGCGGACAAGGGCCTCCACCGCGTGGCCGCCCACGCCGCCGATTCCGAACACGGCTACCCGCGCCCGGCGCAGCCGTTCCATGGCTTCGTCCCCCAGCAGCATCCGGGTCCGGGAAAACATATCCTCCATACTACGCTCCTTCGATCGGCAGGTCCTCTATCAGCACGTCCATGGTGCCGCCGCAGACCATGCCCTCCATGGCCGCCACGTCGCCGGTCATGTCCACGGTGACCACCCGGCTCCGGCCCGTGCCGATGAGCCGCCGGGCTGCCAGGATGGCCTGGTTCTCTCCGCAGCCGCCGCCGATGGTCCCTGCCGCGTTCCCCACCTTGTCCGCGCCCATGAGGGCCCCGCCCTTCACCGGGGTGGACCCTTTGGCGGAGAGCACCAGCAGCAATGCGGCGGGACGGGAATCGTCCGCAAGGAAGCGCAGGGCGTCCAGGTCCGTGTTCTGCTGGGGCAATACGCCTTCGCCTGCGGGCAGGGTGTG
>CAMHDC010000083.1 GCA_946183765.1 uncultured Clostridia bacterium
TACGGCTGCAACATGCAGTTCGGCGGCGACGACCAGTGGTCCAACATGCTGGGCGGCACCGAGCTCATCCGCAAGAAGCTGGGCAAGGACGCCCACGCCATGACCATCACCCTGCTGACCGACTCCCAGGGCAAGAAGATGGGCAAGACCGCCGGCAACGCCGTGTGGCTGGACCCCAACAAGACCAGCCCCTTCGAGTTCTACCAGTACTGGCGGAACGTGGACGACGCGGACGTGATGAAGTGCATCCGTATGCTCACCTTCCTGCCGCTGGAGACCATCCGGGAGATGGACAGTTGGCCCGACAGCCGGATCAACGAGAAGAAGGAGATCCTGGCCTTCGAGCTCACCAGCCTGGTCCACGGGAAAGAGGAGGCCGAAAAGGCCCAGTCCGCCGCCCGGGCCCTGTTCTCCGGCGAGGGGGACGACGCCAGCATGCCCACCACCTGCCTTTGCTGCGAGCAGGTGCCGGAGGAGGGCATCAACATCATCGACCTCATGGTCTGCTGCGGTCTCGTGAAGAGCCGGGGCGAGGCCCGGCGGCTCATCGAGCAGGGGGGCGTGAAGGTGAACGGGGAAAAGGTGACCTCCACCTACGCCACCGTGTCCCGGGAACAGCTCTGCGCCGGCGCCAAGATCAAGAAGGGCAAGAAGGACTTCCACAAGGCCACGCTGCAGCTGTGACCTGCAACGCGCAAAGGGACCGCGGCCTTGCCGCGGTCCCTTTATGTTTTTAGCTCATATCTTCGTTTCAAACAGCCCGTGCCGGTTGCAGCAGGCGTAGACACGCCGGACACCGTCGATGCGAAAGCGAGCCTGGGCGGGGCCTTCCGGATAGAGCTTCGCAAGCTGCACGCTCCCGTCCGATACCGCCGCCAGGAAGGAGACGTAGTGGCCCTTGGCCATGGGATGGTCCACCGTCACCAGGTACTCGTCCTCCACCCGCCGTACCTCGATTCCATGTTCCTCATCGCCCGCCTCCGGCTCCAGGGGCGGCAGGGTGATGCCGCAGCAGCTGACGACCGCCTCCCCGGCGGCCCAGAGCACGTTCCCGCACACGGGGCACACGTACCATTTCCCCCGGGCCATATTGGCGGCCCGGTTCCGGTTACGCACGTGCTGGCCGGAAAGGAGCTCGATGACGGAGATGCCCAGGGCCGCTGCCAGGGGTTCCAGCAGGCTGATGTCCGGGTAGCCCTTGCCGGTCTCCCATTTGCTCACCGCCTTGCCGCTGACGAAGATCCGCTGCGCCAGCTCCTCCTGGGTCAATCCCTTCTTCTCCCGCAGGGCGCGGATCACATCCCCGGTCACATATCTATCCATAGCTTCGTCCTCCTATGGCCCCAGTGTACCCGTGCAAGCGGATGAAAGCAACCTACGGAGCGTGGAGACGGAGCGTGCCGTCACGCCTTCCGCTGCACGGGGATCCAGATGGCGCTGTGATAGTCGGCGTCCGTCATCTCGCCGTGCAAACAGTCGTACCACTCCACCGTGGCGTTGCCGCAAAGCTCATAGTCCGGGTTGCCGGGCAGCCACTCCTGAAAGATGCGGGTGTTGACGCTCTGCAGGGTCTGGGGGTTGGGGCCTACGCAGTCGAACACGGCCCACTCCCCGCGGGGAAACTCATAGAGCACCATGCCTTCGGGCACGGGGCCGCCGGTGTACTTGCCCGCGATCAGGTAGCGGAATCGGCCGTCGCTCAGATCGTCGATGCAGACGCCGTATTCGCCGATGCAGTTGTCCATGAGGGCCTGCTCGTAGGGGTTGGCTGGCGGGTTCCCGGCGTAGACGTTGTTGGCATACTTCTCGCAGGTCTCGTCCCAGAACCTGGGGATCTCGCTGTAAGCTTCCTCATAGGTGAACACCTTCTGAAAGCCGATGAGCCTGAAGGGGAACATGGGGGTGATCTTGGGTTCCATTTTGCTGCCTCCCTGGATGTGGATTTGGATGGTCAGGGGAAGGAAAGCCCGGATGGCCGCCCCGCTGCGCACCTCGGTGGGCGTGGCGCCGTGGAAGCGGGCAAAGGCCTTCGTGAAGCTCTCCGGAGTCTCGTAGCCGTAGCGAAGGGCCACGTCGATGACCTTTTCCGACCTCTTCCTGAGGTCCAATGCCGCCTGGTAGAGACGCCGGTTTCGGAGATATTCGCCGATGCCGTAGCCGGTCATCAGCGAAAAGCCCCGCTGCAGGAAGAAGGGGGAGAGGTGTACCGCCCGGGCCACGTCGTCCAGGCTGACGTCGTCCGTCAGGTGATCCTCCGCATACGATACCGCCCCGCGGATCGCGGTGAGCCATTCCATGGGCCGTCTCCTTTCCTTTGACTGTTCTCAGTATACCAGGCCCCGGGATACCTGTCCTGTCAATCCCTGCTCAAATCTGTCCCGGGGGAGTCGAAGTCACACAGCGCATTTTCCGGCTCCTTCGCAAAATGCAGGGTCATAATGGCGTCCCGGTAGCCGATTCGGCGGTAGAAGTCGCTGACACCGCCGGTCATGATCCGGGCGCCCAGGGGCCGCAGCAGCCGGTCATGTTGGGATAGGGCCGCAGCGGCCCCCGTTGTGCATACAGGCGAAACAGCCCCGGCAGTAGCCCACGTGCTGCTCCACGGCGGTGATCACCTTCACTTCCTGTTTCGCCGTTTCCGCCATTCCCGCCAGAAAGGCACGGGTGATGCACAGGGTGTCGCTCTTCTCCCCCTTGGGGCTGCCGTTGAACACCAAGATCTTCACGATTCTCTCTCCTTCAGATAGGCTTCGAACTCCGGCGTCCTGGACCAGTAGCGGACGCCCCAGTTCTCAAAGTTCCATCGGTCCATATATTCGTTGCACTCGTAGTCGATATACCAAAGCTGCCCGTCCCGCACCACGAAGTTGGTGGGGAAATAGTCGATGTTCAGCCCGGCCCCCTGGGCCCGGGCGGCCATGGCCCGCACCTGTTCGAGGTACGGCGTCACGTCCTCGCCGCCCCGGACCAGCTCGAAGATCGTGGGGCCGTCGATGTATGCCTTCACCAGCCGTTCGGCAGTCCGGTCCACGGCCAGAAGCTCCGGCACGGGGATGCCCGCCGCTTTCAGACGCTCGTAGTCGTGAAGCTCCGCCCCCAGCTTGTCCCCGAAGGTATAGTAGCTGCAGGGCTCGTGGTGGATCTGCTTCACCACCACCGGCTGCCTGGAGCCGTCCTCCGCGAGATAGGAGTATCCGCCCTTGCCGTGGCCCAGGAGGCGGAGGACGGTGTAGGCCTGGCCGTCCGCCGTCATGTTCATGCCTTGTTCTCCCGTGTGCGTTCCTGCAAAAAGGCTTTCATCTCCTGCTCCAAAAGGCGGAACACCCTGGCCACCAGATACCCGTCCGCCACGGCGTGATTCATGCGGACGGACACGGGCATCCTAAGCCGCCCCTCTTCCTCCCGATAGGCGCCCCAGTTGACGATGGGGGCGAAATAGAGGTACCCGTCCGGCAGCTCCATGTGGAGGGCGTCGTAGGACACCCAGGGGATGTAGGAGGCGTCGAACCGGTTGGGCTCCTTTGTGGCCTCCCGGATATAGACCGGGTGTGCCTTGGCCCAATCGAGGTCCGCCGCGGCGTGGTCATAGAAGGCGGCATAGTCCTCATAATACAGGGAGTAGACCGGGGTGCAGGTCTCCGTCTCCGGGTGGAAGCAATAATGGGTGGGATGGATCACGTCGTAGACCACCAGCTCCCCGGTTTTATAGAAATAGTCCATGCGATAGTCCTCCCGGGCGTTCATGACCCGGGTCAGCAGGTACAGAAAGTTGAGGTAGAATTTCGTTCCGGTCGCCTTGGACCAGGCGACGAGGTCCGTCACGTCGATCCGCGCCGTCATGGACAGCGAGCACTTGCAGTCCTCCGAGAAGCGGCGAAAGACGTCCTTGCGGTAATAGGTCTCCTTGTCGATGACTCGATAGGCCATGCTCTTCTCCTTTCCTTTCACAGCTCCCGGCGCATGTAGACGAGGGCCTGCCAGCCCGTGAGCCGGGATATAAAGCCCCTGGGATTTCGGCCGTACTCCACGAAGCCCTCGCTTGTATAGAGGGCCAGCGCTCGCTCGTTGTCCGCCACGGCCTCCAGCTCCAGCTGCAGATAGCCCGCCTGCTGTGCCAGGGCGATGCAGGCCCGGGTCAGCGCCCGGCCGATGCCCAGATGCCAGTAGTGTATGTCGACGCTGATGCCGAAGGTGGCCCGGTGCTTCACCTTGTCCGCCCGGCCCACCCGGGCGATGCCCGCCTGACCCACGATCACGCCGTCCACCTCCGCCACCAGCTCCGCCTCGTCGGGGCTGTCGGCCTTCTCCTGCAGATACTTTTCCTCCTGGGCCACGGTGAAGCGGACTTCGTCCGGGTAGGTGGTGAGAAAGTCCGTCTGGGCGTGGTTCAGCACGAAGTTGCGGAGGACTCCTTCTCCGTCCGCCGCCGTGCCGTGGCGGATGACGCAAGACTGCCCGTCCTTCAGGATGATGGTTTCTCTGTACTCCATATGCTTTCCTCTCTATTTCAGACTGTCGATCTCCCGCTGCAGGGTCTCCAGGAAACGGCCCGCCTGGGCCCCGTCCATCTGGGCGTGGTGGAACTGGAAGGACAGGGGCAGCACGTATCGAAAGAACCTCTTTCGATACCGGCCCCAGATCAAAAAGGGGTTGTTGAAGATGCCGCTGTTCATGCCCACGGCCCCGTCCAGCTCCGTGGCTACAATGGCGGAGGTGCCGATGACCATGCAATCCGCGGAAAGGTCCCGATCCTCACAGGTCTCGGCCGCCCGGGCGGTATAGGTCAGGTATTCCCGGTTGAAATCCTGCAGATCTTCCCGGAACCGAACGTCGCAGGAGCTAACGCCCCCGGCCCGATTTTTCACGATGGTGTTCACCGCCAGGGCGTCGTACTGCATCAGCTTGCGGCCCACGGGCAGGGTATAGAATTCCTCTATGCCCGCAGCAGCTTTGCCGATGCACCAGTCCAGCAGCATGTTGAACTTCAGTCCCCGCCGACGGCTGAGTTTGACCAAATTCGTCACGTCCAGGGTCTTCATGAACGTGACCATGGGGTTGGGGGCGTCCATCCACAGCCGGTAGGCTGCGGCCCGGCTGGTCTTGTTGGGGTCCATCTCTCGTACCATCAGTGGCCTCGCTTCTTCTCCTTCTTCTGCTGCTGCTTGAGCTCGAAGCGGCGCTGCTCCTCGGCCTCCCGCTCCGCCCTGGTGATCCGCTTGCGCTCCGTCTTCATCAGCTCCCGCTGGGCCTGCAGGGCCTGCTGGGATTTGGTGCCTACGCCGGTGGGCTGCATCTCCTTCGCCGCGGCTCGCTGCCGCCTTTTGGGACTGTCTGCTTTCTCCCGGGCCTCGCGGGGCACCGGTTCGCTGAAGCGAAGCTCACCATAGTGGCGGCGCACATAGTCCAGCACCTCGTAGCCCTTGGGCTCAGCTCCGAAGGTCACCTTGCAGGCGCTGAGCTCGTCCCCTTCGATCCGCTCGAAGACCCCCACCCAGAAGGGCTCCTCAAAGAACACGGTCAGCCGGCCGGAATACTCGTCCATGCGGGGGCCTATGCCTTGTACGTCGCGATGAAGTGCCGGCTGAAGGCTTCGATCCTCCGGATGGCTTCATCCGTCCTCTCCGGCTCCCGGTCGCACAGGTGGATGAGGGCGGAGATGGGGGCGGTATAGGCAAAGGCCAGCATGGCGGGGTCGTCTCGAAGGAGGAGACCCTTGTCCATCATGCCCTGAAAGAGGGGGGTGAACATGGCCGTCAGGCCCGTGAGGAAGTGCTTGGTGGCCAGGTCCCGGGCCCTCTCGTCCCGAAACTGCTCGATGGACAAAAGCTTGCGGGTCTTGACCACCTTCTCGTCGTGGATGGTGAAGTCCGCCATCCCCATGGTCAGCGTCACCAGCCCTTCCAGGGAATCCGGCACGGGGGGCAGGTGCTCCGATGAGCCGAAACCGGCCTCGTAGTAGGCGATCATCTCGTCCAGCAGGGCGTTCCAGATGGCCTCCTTGCTGTCGAAATGCCGGTATAGGGCGGACTTGACCAGCCCCAACGACGAGGTCAGCTCCCGGATGTTGGTGCCGTCGTAGCCGTTCTGGGAAAACTTGTCCAGGGCCAGGGCCAGTATCCGTTCCTTCGTATCCTTCGCCATGGCAGTCCTCCTTTCAAAAAGTGACCGTTCGATCACAGTATAGTGAACAAACGGTCACATGTCAAGAGGTGTATGTGGTGGGGCTATTCCCGATGCAGGGCGTCCAGCTCCCGCTGGATGTCCTCGGCCACCTTGG
>CAMHDC010000084.1 GCA_946183765.1 uncultured Clostridia bacterium
GGCGGATGCCGTCGTATTCTCGCACAATGTGAACCCTTTTTGACAATGGATTGCATTATATAGCGCCTTTGTGCTATCATACATATGAGGAAATATATCCCTGTGAAGGGATCGGAGGATAGTTCGTGCAGAAGAAAACGCTGAGCGCCATCGTGGCGGTGCTGGCCGTGGCCTTGATCGTCGTGGCGGGGTTCTATTTCAAAAAACACCGGGGCGGCGGGGCCTCCCTTTCGGCCGTCTACGACCTGACCAGCGAGCCCGGTGGCCTGCCCGAGGGCTGGTACGTGAGCTCCTATGAGAACCAGTACGAAGCCTACGGGGACGGCTCCGGCGTCGTCACCCTCCGTTCCGACGTGGCGGACGATCTCAGGCTCTGCAGGAAGGTGAAGGTGGAGGAGGGCTCCCTCTACGTGCTCACCGGCGAGATCGCCACGGAGGACGTGGCGGAGGGCCGGGGCGCCTCCCTGTCCATCGACAACTACGGCCTGGATCGAAGCTGCGTCTACACCGCGGGCCTCCAGGGCGACAACGATTTTGTGGAAGAAAGGTTGTATTTCGAGACCAAGCCGGGCCAGACCGAGGTGATCTTGGCCCTGCGGCTGGGGGGCTACTCCGAGGCCAGCCGGGGCACGGTCCGCTTTCGGAACGTCTCCCTGCGCGCCGGTTCCCCCGACGAGGGCCGCTATCAGCTGCTGGAAGCCTGGGGCGGATCCGACGATGAAGGGGACGACGCCTTTCGGGACGAGGAGCACTACAAATCCTTCTTTGCCGTCATCGTCTGGGCGGCGGTGCTCTCCGGCGTCCTGCTGATCTTCGGGGTCTACCGCAACCGGCGGCTGCTCACGGGCAAGACCCTGCCCGACAGGGCTTACTGGGGCGGCTTCGCCTTCATCGTGGTGGTGGGGCTGCTGCTCCGGCTGGTCCTGTGCGCCCTGTTCCGGGGCCACGACAGCGACATGGGCTGCTTCATCGCCTGGGGCCAGGACATCGCCAACAGCGGCACCCGGTCCTTCTACTGGGCGGCGGGCCACGACTGGTACGACTATCCCCCGGGCTATATGCTGTTCCTGGGCGGGTACTCGGCCGTTCTGAACCTGTTTCGGGTGGACACGGGCAGCGTCTTCGGTATCTTCCTCTATATGCTCCCGGCCATCGCGGCGGACCTTGCTTTGAGCCTGCTGCTGATGAAATTCGCCCGCCGGCAGCGGATCAATAATTCCGGCGCTCTGATCCTGGGCGGACTGGTGTTTTTGAATCCGGCGCTGCTGTTCCTTACGGGGGCCTGGGGCCAGATCGACTCCATCCTGACGCTGTGGCTGGTGATCAGCTTCCTGCTGCTGCTGGATAAAAAGACCGTCCTCTCCGGCGCCGTCTTCGGCCTGGCCGTCATGACCAAGTGGCAGGCCCTCATGTTCGGACCGGTGTACGCCTTCGCCCACCTGTTCCTCATCCGCTGGGGCGAGAAGGAGGTCATGGAGGACGTGCGGAATACGGCCCTGGCGGCCCTTTCGGCCGTGGCGGTGATCCTGCTCGTCTCCCTGCCCTTCAAGGGGGACGAGAGCGTCCTGTGGTTCGCGGAGCGGTTCCTCACCGCCTCCTCCCACTACGATTACGCCACGGTGGAGGCCTACAACTACTTCGCCTTCTGCGGCGCCAACTGGAAGCGGGCAGGGGAGTACATCGTGCCCCGTTTCCTGACCTTCAAGCAGTTCGGTACCATCGCCATCGTCCTCGCCGTCCTGGCAGGGTTTATGACCATCCTGCGCCGGCGTCAGGCCCAGAAGCGCCTGGACAAGCCTCTGAACGAGGACAAGGGCTTCCTGTTCCTGGCGGCGTCGCTGACCATGGCGCTGATCTTCACCTTCGGCCACTACATGCACGAACGGTACGTGGTGCCCATCCTGGTCATGCTCCTGTTCGCCTACGCCTACTATAAGGACAAACGGCTGCTGCTGATCGCGCTGCTGTTCACCGTGACCACCTTCCTCAACGAGATGATGGCCCAGTACGTGGTGAGCAACGAGGCCATGAGCGTCATCCGGGGCGGCCGGGAGCACAACACGGTGCTTCGGTTCTGGTCCGGGGCGGAGGTGCTGGTGTGCCTCTATTTCGGCTACGTGACGGCGGATATGCTCCACGACCTCAAGGGCCGGCTTACGGGGTTTATCAAACGGGAGGAGGCTCAAAAGCCTTCCGAACTCTATACGTTCATCGAGGAGGGACTGAAGAAATGAAGAAGGACGCCTCTCCGAAATACGAAATACTGAGCCTCTTCGAGAAGGGGCAGAGCGAAAAGCTGCTGAAGCTGGACAAGCTCCTGCTGTGCGCGCTCACCCTCGTCTACACCGTGATCGCCCTGGTGAACCTGGGCACCCTGTCTTTCCCCACCACGGTCTACCGGGGGGAGCCCGGCGACCGCTTCACCCTGGACTTCGGCCAGACGGTGAACGTGGACGAGATCTGGTTCAACGGCAACATCGCCCAGGGGACCATCCGCTTCCTGGGGGACGACGATTCCGGGGAACAGTACGCCATGGACCAGGGGAATATGTTCAAGTGGCAGAAGGCGGAAGTGAACATGACCACCCGGTATCTGATCGTCAGCGTGAAGGACAAGACCGTGGCCATGAACGAGGTGGCCTTCTTCTCGGACGGACGGCTGCTGCCCGTCACGGTGCTGGAGGTGATCAACGACAACCAGACGGTGCTGAACCTGGTGGACGAGCAGGACACGGTGCCGGAAGCCCCCAGCTACTTCAACGGCATGATCTTCGACGAGATCTACCACGCCCGCACGGCCTATGAGAACATCCACAACCTGTCCGTCTACGAGTGGACCCACCCGCCCCTGGGGAAGCTCATCATCGCCCTGGGCATCCTGCTCTTCGGCATGAAGCCCTTCGGCTGGCGGATCATGGGGGCTCTCTTCGGGGTGGCCATGGTGCCCCTCATGTACGTGTTCGCTAAGCGCATCTTCAAGCGCACGGACTTCGCCTTCGTCACGGCGGGCCTGTGGGCCTTCGACTGCATGCACTTCACCCAGACCCGCATCGCCACCATCGACGTGTACGGGGTGTTCTTCATCCTGCTCATGTTCTTCTTCATGTATGAGTACGTGCGGCAGGATTTCTACACCGCGCCCCTCATGGACAAGCTTTGGCCCCTGGCCCTTTCGGGGGTGGCTTTCGGTTTGGGCTGCAGCAGCAAGTGGATCGGCTGTTACGCCGGGGCGGGCCTCGCCGTGGTGCTGTTTTATCACCTGTTTTCGGCCATGTTCGAGGCCTACAAGGGCCACGACAAGGGGGCGGCGCAAAGGCGCAGCCTGTTCTGGAAGAAGCTCCTGATCACGGGCGGCTGGTGCTGCGTCTGGTTCCTGGTGGTGCCGGGGCTAATTTACTTTATCTCCTACTTCCCCTACTACCGGTACGAGGCGTCCATCCGGACGAGCTACGGCCTGAAGGACATGTTCCTGACCCTGATCAAGAACCAGAAGGACATGTACAACTACCACAGCCAGCTCACCGCCACCCATATGTGCCAGAGCACCTGGTATCAGTGGCCCTTCACCTTCAAGAGCGTGTGGTTCTACGTGTCCGGCGACGGGGAGCGGATCTCCAACATCGCCAGCACCGGCAACCCCGCCGTCTGGTGGGTCAGCGCCGTGGGAGCCGTGTGCCTGTTCCTCGAGTGGGTGCTGGGGAAGGTGAAGAAAAACCCGGTCCATTCCATCCTGTTCGTGGGGGTCCTGGCCAACTATCTTCCCTGGGTGCTGGTGACCCGGTGCGTGTTCCTCTACCACTTCTTTGCCACGGTGCCCTTCATCCTGCTGTCCACGGTGTATCTCTTCTTCCTGCTGGAACAGGAGAATCGAAAGATCGCCTGGATTAAGTGGGCGTGGCTGGGCCTCGCGGTGGTGTACTTCATCCTGCTGTATCCCGCCATCTCGGGCCTGCCCACGGGCTACGGCTACGCGGGCTTCCTGGAGAACGTTTTACCGGCATCCATCCTCTACTACGGGTGGGTGTGATAAGGAGGCGCTATGCTATCCCAGACGAACAGCTTCGGCCTCACGGGGCTCAACGGCTTCCCCGTGAAGGTGGAGGCCTATATCTCCGGCGGGCTCCACGCCTATGAGACCGTGGGCCTGCCCGACGCCGCCGTGAAGGAGTCCAAGGAGCGGGTACGGTCCGCCATGAAGAACTCCGGCTACGACTTTCCCAGCGACCAGCACGTGACGGTGAGCCTGGCTCCGGCGGACGTGCGCAAGGAGGGCAGCGTCTACGATCTGCCCATCGCCCTGGCCCTTCTGTCCGCGGAGGGGGTGCTGAAGCAGGCCCCTCTCGTCCGGGCCGTGTATCTGGGCGAGCTGGCGCTGAACGGGGACGTGCGGGGCGTGAACGGGGTCCTGCCCATGGTCATCTCCGCCCGGGAGGCGGGGGAGACCGTGTTCTTCGTGCCGAAGGAGAACGCCGCCGAGGCCGCCTGTGTGGAGGGAGTCCGCATTTTCCCGGTGGAGAATCTTAAGCAGCTGGTCAGCTTTTTGCAGGGCGACGGGGGCATGGAGCCCCAGCCGCCCACCGTGTTCGTCCCTGAGGAGGCGGCCTATCCCTGGGACTTTGCAGACATCAAGGGCCAGGCCACGGCCAAGCGGGCGGCGGAGATCGCCGCGGCGGGCGGCCACAACCTGCTCCTGTCCGGCACCCCGGGCTCCGGCAAGACCATGCTGGCCCGGGCCCTGCCCTCCATCCTGCCGCCCATGACCATGGCGGAGTGCATGGAGGTGACTAAGATCCATTCCGTGGCGGGCAGCCGGGGCCTGGTGGCCGCCCGTCCCTTCCGATCCCCCCATCACGGGGCTTCGGCAGCCGCCATCACCGGCGGCGGGCCCAACGCCATGCCCGGGGAGATCAGCCTGGCCCACATGGGCGTGCTGTTCCTGGACGAGTTTTCGGAGTTCCATCGGGACGTGCTGGAAAGCCTGCGCCAGCCTCTGGAGGACGGGATCGTCACCGTGTCCCGGGCCCGGACGAGCTGCACCTACCCGGCGTCCTTCATGCTGGTGGCGGCCATGAACCCCTGCCCCTGCGGCAATCGGGGCTCCCGGACCAAGGCCTGCACCTGCACCCCCAGCCAGATCCAGCGGTACGCCCGGCGCATTTCGGGGCCGCTTCTCGACCGCATCGACCTGTTCATCGAAATGAACGACGTGCCCTTCGAGGATCTGAAGGGGAAGGCGGCGGGAGAGCCGTCCAAAAGCATCCGTCAGCGGGTGGTGGCGGCCCGGCAGCGGCAGATCGCCCGCTTCGGCGACAGCATCCGCACCAACGCCCGCATGAGCATCCAGCAGATCGAGGCCTTCTGCCCGTTGAACAGCGGCTGTCAGGCCCTGATGGAGCGGGCCTTCCGGCGGATGAACCTGTCCGCCCGGGCATATCAGCGGCTTCGGAAGGTGGCCCGGACCATCGCGGACCTGGACGGCTGTGACGAGATACAGGAGAAGCACCTGGCGGAGGCCATCCGCTACCGGAGCTTGTCCATTCTGGGGGAGGCGGACCTATGATCGACGACAGCGACCGCCTGGAGCTGTGGCTCCACTACGCCACCGGCACCCGATATCGGCAGTTTTCGGCCGTGCGGGAGGAATACTATTATCTGGAGGAGGCCTGGGAGGACGTGCAGAAGGGGCGCTGGGAGCGCCTGGGCATGCTCTCCGAGGAAAGCCGGGCGCGGCTCAGGGAGGCGGCGGCCGACGGGTTCATGGACCGGTATGTCCGCTGGCTCGACAAGAACGGGGTGAACGTGATCACCTCCGCCAGCTATGGATACCCGGCGCTTTTGCGTGAGATCCCCGATCCCCCCGCCGTGCTCTTCTATAAGGGGACATTGAACGAGGATATTCAGCTTCCTCTGGCCGTGGTGGGCACCCGCCGCTGCACGGATTACGGCAAGGAGGTGGCGAAGAAGTTCGGCCGGGAGCTGGTGAAGGCCGGGGGCACCGTGGTGTCGGGCCTGGCCACCGGGATCGACGGCTACGCCGCGTTGGGCGCCCTCAGCGTGGAAGGGGCGCAGGACCCCACCGTGGCGGTGCTGGGCTGCGGCATCGACGTGGTCTACCCCAAGGGCAACGAGAAGCTCTACGGGGCCATCGCCGAGCGGGGCTGCCTCATCACGGAGTTTCTGCCCAAGACGCCGCCCATGCCTCAGAATTTTCCCTTCCGGAACCGGATCATCAGCGGCCTGTCCCT
>CAMHDC010000085.1 GCA_946183765.1 uncultured Clostridia bacterium
ATTATTCTGGTCTTTCCTTTTCCGCAGGGGCGTGGTATACTGGAGGCAATACAATGGGGGAGGATGAGAATATGTATAAGCGCATTCTGTTGAAGATCAGCGGCGAGGCGCTCATGGGGGAGAACGGCCCCATCGGCTTTGAGAAGGTGGAGAAGACCGCCAAGAGCATCGCGGCCCTGGCCGAAAAGGGCATCGAAGTGGGTGTGGTCGTAGGTGGCGGCAACATCACCCGGGGCCGGGACGCCGGTCAGCACGACAGGAACCGTCGGGACCATATGGGGATGCTCGCCACCGCCATCAACGCCCTGGCGCTTCAGGACGCCTTCGAAGGGTTGGGCCGAAAGGCGGCCGTCCTGTCCGCTGTGGACATGGACCGGTTCTGCGACAGCTTCTCCAGCCGCCGGGCCAAGGAGCTCCTGTCCCAAAAGGTCATCGTCATCTTCGCCTGCGGCTCCGGCTGTCCCTTCTTCTCCACGGACACGGCGGCGGCTCTGCGCGCGGCGGAGATCGGCGCGGACGCCCTGCTCCTGGCCAAGAACGTGGACGCTGTCTATTCCGCCGATCCCAAGAAGGACCCCAACGCCGTCCGCTACAGCCACCTTTCCTATGAGAAGGTGATCCGGGATAACCTGAAGGCCACGGACCTCACCGCCATCACCCTATGCCGGGAGCAGGAGCTGCCCATCCTCTGCTTCGCCCTCGACAGGCTGGAGGAAGCGGTGGAATGTGAAAATGTTGGCACATTGATCGACAGCCGGTCATAAACCTCTTGAATTCACCGTCGGCCTATTGTAAAATATATCAGTTAGAATCGGAAAGGGGAGCAAAGCCATGCCGGAAATTTTAGATATCGCCACCGAAAAAATGAACAAGACCATCAGCGTCATGAAGCAGGAGTACAACTCCCTCCGCGCCGGCCGGGCCAATCCCCAGGCGCTGGACCGCATCACGGTCGATTATTACGGCTCGCCCACGCCCATCAACCAGGTGGGCAATATCTCCGTGCCTGAGCCCCGGATGCTCATCATCGCCCTGTGGGACACCAAGATGATCCCCGCCGTGGAGAAAGCCATCCAGAAGTCCGACCTGGGCATCAACCCCGCCAACGACGGCAAGGTCATCCGCCTCATCTTCCCCGAGCTCACCCAGGAGCGCCGCAAGGAGCTGGCAAAGGTCATCCGCAAGAAGGCCGAGGAGAGCAAGGTGGCCGTCCGTTCCATCCGCCGGGACGCCATGGAGGACATCAAGAAGCAGAAGAAGGACAATCTGCTCACCGAGGACGACCAGAAGAAGCTGGAGGAGAAGGTCCAGAAGCTTACCGACGATAAGGTGAAGGAGATCGACACCATCGCCCAGGCCAAAGAAAAGGAGATCATGTCCGTTTGACGAACGTGCTCTGCTGGCCTCTCGAGGAGGCCATTTCCCGGCTGGAGGCGGAGGGCTTTCGGGTGGAGCTCACAGAGGCGAAGCCCCGGAAGGAGACCCCTGCCGGACAGCGTCGGGTGGTGCGCCAGGCGGCGGAGGACGGCGTGTGCCGCCTCGCCTGGTCCAACTTCAAAGCATAAGCGAACAGAAGCGATGCAAGGCGGTTTTCGCTTTGCATCCTCTTTATGAAAGGAAGGCCCCATGGCCAAGCTCACCGCGGAACAACTGAACAGCCTGGGTCTCCAACAGGAGACCCTGCCCCGGCACGTGGCCATCGTCATGGACGGCAACGGCCGCTGGGCCCAGAAGCGGGGCCTGCCCCGGAGCTTCGGCCATCGGGCCGGGACGGAGCGCCTGCGGGAGATCATCCGCTTTTCCTCGGACGCGGGCATCCGGTCGCTGACCCTCTACGCCTTCTCCACCGAGAACTGGCGGCGGCCGGAGGAGGAGAAGAGCGTGCTCTTTTCCCTGCTTATCGAGTATTTCAACAGCGAGATCGACGAGCTCCACGAGAACAACGTGCGCATCACCATCTTCGGCGAAAAGGACCCCTTCCCGGAGAAGGTGCGCGCGGCGCTGCTCCGGGCGGAGGACAAGACCCGGAACAACACCGGCCTCAGGCTCAACATCGCCCTCAATTACGGCAGCCGGGCGGAGATCCTGCGGGCGGTCCGCCGCTGCGCTGAGAAGGCCGTAGAGCTGGGTGCATACCCCGGGGACGAAGCCTTTGAAAGCGAGCTGTATTCCGCCGGACAGCCGGAGCTGGATCTGATGATTCGCACCAGCGGCGAGGAGCGGCTCAGCAACTTCCTCCTGTGGCAGGCGGCTTACGCGGAGCTCTATTTCACCCCCATCTACTGGCCCGACTTCACCCGGGACGAATACATCCAGGCCCTGCGGGAGTTCGCCCGCCGGGGCCGCCGCTTCGGAGGTCTGGCATGAAAAAAACGCTGATCCGCATCTTTACGGGAATATTCCTCATCGGGCTCCTGGTGCTGTGTCTGCACCTCGGTGACATCGTGTTCCTGCTCATCTTCGGCGGGGTGTACCTCATCACCATCAAGGAGATGGATACGCTCATCAAGGCCATGGGCAAGGAGATCGTCATCACGCCCGCATACATCTTCGCCGGTTTTTTCGGCATCGTTTACTATCTCACATCCTATAATCTATCGGTGGTATTTGCTTTCGGCCTGCTGATGGTGGCGGCTACCGTGGTGGGACAGGTCCTGCTTATGCGGGACGATTTTTCCGCAGCGGCCTACTGCCTTCTGCCCTTTGCCTACCCCATATTGAGCGAGTGCGCCCTGGTGGCCATCTATTTCGCTCTGCCCCCCTGGATGGCCAAGACTGCCTGCTGCGCGGCCATCCTGTGCCCCTCGGCGGGGGATACCGCCGCGTATTTCGGCGGCATGGCTTTGGGTAAGACCCCTCTGGCTCCCAAGATCAGCCCCAAGAAGACCGTAGAAGGGGCGGTGTTCAGCTTGGTGGGGTCCACCCTCATGGGCGTGGGGCTGTACTATGCCCAGGCCATTTGGGAACCGGGGGAGGGCATGGGCCTCTTCGCACTGATTTCCCTGGGCTTCATCTGCGGCGTGGCCGGCCAGTTCGGCGATCTGTTCGCCAGCTGCCTCAAGCGCAGCGCGGACGTAAAAGACTTTTCGGAGACCCTGCCGGGTCACGGCGGTTTCCTGGACCGGCTGGACAGCGTGCTCCTGTGTGCCCCGGTGGTGCTGGCCTTCTGCATCCTGGCCCTGTCCTGAAAGGAGAGCGACTATGAAAAACGTAGCGATCCTGGGCAGCACCGGCTCCATCGGCAAACAGGCCCTGGACGTGGTGCGGGCCCATCCGGACAGGTTCGCTCTCTACGGTGTCAGCGCTCACAGCAGCGAGGAAGCTTTTCTGGCGCTGCTGCGGGAGGCGCGGCCCCGGCGGGCGGTATTCTCCCGGCCGCTGGCGGAGATAGTTCCCGGCGTAGAGCTTGCCTATGGCAGCGGGGCCTTGTGCGAGTTGGCGGCTGACCCTGAGACGGACGTGGTGGTGCTGGCTATTTCCGGCATCGCCGCCCTGTTGCCGCTGCTGTCCGCGCTGAAAGCGGGGAAGCGGGTTGCCATCGCCAACAAGGAATCCCTGGTTTGCGGCGGCGATCTGGTGAAAAAGGTTTTGCAACAGGGCGGGGGAGAGCTGATCCCGGTAGACAGCGAGCAATCCGCCATCTTCCAGTGCCTTCAAAACGGACGGCGCGATGAGGTGGAGAAGCTGATCCTGACGGCTTCCGGCGGTCCCTTCTTCAGAAAACCGCGGGAGGAGCTGAGAAACATCACCCCGGCCGAGGCGGTGAAGCATCCCACCTGGTCCATGGGGCGGAAGATCTCTTTGGACTCTGCCACCCTCATGAACAAGGGCCTGGAGGTCATGGAGGCGGCACGGCTCTTCGACTTTCCCGGGGAGAAGATTGACGTGCTGATCCATCCCCAGTCCATCGTCCACAGCATGGTGGCGTATCGGGACGGCACCGTAATGGCGAATCTCAGCAACGCCGACATGCGTCTGCCTATCCAGTACGCCATGACCTGGCCGGAGCGGATTCCTTCCCCGGCCCAGCCGCTGAAGCTGTGGGAGCATCCGGATCTGAGCTTCTACCGGCCGGATATGACCCGGTTCCCGGCGCTCAAGATGGCCTACGACTGCCTGCAGGCCGGCGGCGGCTGTCCCGTAATCTACAACGGGGCCAACGAACGGGCGGCGGAGCTGTTCTTCTCAGGCCGGCTTGGCTTCCTTGAGATAGAGGAAAGCGTGGCCTTCGCCCTGGATCGGTTCCAAAACCGGCCCATGGCGGATCTTGACGATATCCTGCTGGCCGACGGGGAGGCCCGACGGCTGGTGGACGAGTTTCAAACGACAAGGAGTAAGGCATGACTTTAGTACGCATCCTGGAAGCGCTGCTGCTGCTCTCCGTCCTGGTGATGATCCATGAGCTGGGTCACTACACGGCGGGGCGGCTGCTGGGCTTCACCATTTTGGAGTATGCCATCGGTATGGGCCCCAAGGTGGTGGGTTTCAAAAAGAACGGCATCGAATACAACCTTCGCGCCCTGCCTTTGGGCGGCATGTGCCGCTTCTACGGCGAGGACGACGGGGTGAAGGACGAGCGCTGCTTCAACGCGCAAAAGCCCTGGAAGCGGTTCATCGTCATCCTGTCGGGGCCGCTCATGAACTTCGTGCTGGCCTTTGTGCTGGCCATGATCCTGCTGCTGGGCTGGGGCGTGGCGGACGAAACCAAGGTCGTGGTCCAAAGCGTCACCGAGAACGGCCCGGCGCAGGCGGCCGGCCTTGAGGTCGGGGACACCTTCGTCACCGTGGACGGCAAGCCCGTGGAGAGCATCAACGGCCTGACCGAAGCCGTTCGCGGCGCGGACTCCGATCATATGGAGGTAGTCGTCCTGCGGGACGGCGCCGAGAAGACGCTGATCTTCACCGACTTGTTCAATGCGGAGAAGGGCGCCAATTTCATGGACACCACCATCACCAACGGCTGGAAGAAAGTGGGCGTCGGGTTCGCCCTCCGGGAGAGCGCTGCCTACTGCTGGGAAATGGCCGGACTGGTATTCAAGTCCCTGGGCATGCTGTTTACCCGGGAGGCGTCGATCCAGGATATGGCCGGCCCCGTGGGCATCGTCCAGCTCCTGGGCGAGGCGACGCGATCCGGCTGGTATACGGTGCTGAACCTCTGCATCCTGCTCAGCGTGAACCTGGGCGTATTCAATCTGTTCCCGATCCCTGCCCTGGACGGCGGCCGCATCCTCTTCATCCTCATCGAGTGGCTTCGGGGCAAGCCCGTGCCCCCCGAGAAGGAGGGTATGGTCCATCTCATCGGCATGGGGCTGCTGCTCATTCTGGTGGTGGTGGTCACCTTCAACGACGTGCTCCGGCTCATTCGGGGGTAAGGCTATGACGAGACAGGTTTTCGTAGGCTCGGTACCCTTGGGCGGCGGCGCACCCGTGACGATCCAGTCCATGACCAATACGGACACCCGGGACGCGGCGGCCACCGTGGAACAGATCCACCGGCTGGAAGCGGCGGGCTGTGAGATCGTCCGTTCCGCCGTATTCGATACGAACGCGGCCAAAGCCCTCCGGGACATCGTGGACCATATCTCCATCCCCCTGGTGGCGGACGTGCATTTCGACTATCGGCTGGCCATCGCCGCCGTGGAAAACGGCTGCAAAAAGCTTCGCATCAACCCGGGCAACATCGGTTCCGCCGACCGGGTGAAAGCGGTGGTTGACTGCTGCAAGGCCCACCGTATCCCCATCCGTATCGGCGTCAACGGCGGCTCCCTCAACAAGGACAATCGGGCCAATCACCCCGACGATCCCGTGGCCGCCATGGTGGAGAGCGCTCTCGACCACGTGCGCCTGCTGGAAAACGAGGGCTTCTACGACACCGTCATCTCCGTAAAGCACTCCAATGTGCGCTATACGGTGGAAGCCATGCGCCGCCTCCATGACCTGGTGGACTATCCTCTCCATGTGGGCGTCACCGAAACGGGCAGCGGCGAGGCGGGGCTCATCAAATCCGCCGCCGGCATCGGTAGCCTGCTCATGGACGGCATCGGCGACACCATCCGGGTGAGCCTTACCGGCGATCCCGTTCAGGAGGTGCTGGCGGGGAAGAAGATCCTGTCCGCCATCGGCGTGCGCAGGGACGACGTGGAGATCATCTCCTGCCCGACCTGCGGCCGGACCAGGGTGGACCTGCTGTCCATCGCAGACTATGTGAACCGGCACGTGCGTCACGACTGCGGGTATC
>CAMHDC010000086.1 GCA_946183765.1 uncultured Clostridia bacterium
ACGCCACCTGGTGGATCCGGCAGGCCATCACCCGCGCCATCGCGGACCAGGCCCGGACCATCCGCATCCCGGTCCATATGGTGGAGACCATCAACAAGCTCATCCGGGTCAACCGGCAGCTGGTCCAGGAGTACGGCCGTGACCCCCGTCCCGACGAGATCGCCAAGGAGATGGGCATCTCCGAGGAGAAGGTCCGGGAGATTTTGAAGATCGCTCAGGAGCCCGTGTCTCTCGAAACTCCCATCGGTGAGGAAGACGACTCCCACCTGGGCGATTTCATCCCCGACGACGATGCGCCCGCCCCCGCAGAGGCCGTGGCCAGCACCCTGTTGAAGGAGCAGCTCATGGAGGTCCTGGCCAGTCTCACGCCCCGGGAAGCCCGGGTGCTTCGGCTCCGCTACGGCCTGGACGACGGCAAGGCCCGCACCCTCGAAGAGGTGGGCCGGGAGTTCAACGTGACCCGTGAGCGCATCCGCCAGATTGAAGCCAAGGCCCTACGGAAGCTCCGCCATCCCTCCCGCAGCAAGAAGCTGAAGGACTTCCTGGAATAATTCCATAATAAATCAAACCCCCGGAAAACCGGGGGCTTTTCGTTACATGAAGGGAATTCTGCCTTACTTGGCCGATTTCCGGGCGTGGAGCAGGAAGAAAAGGACCATCAGCGCCTCGCCGATCATGCCGATGAGGAAAATGAGGTCGATGTTTCCCGTGGCGGGACCGAGAGCCGAGAAAGCGAACATAAACAGACCGCTGAAAAACAGGAACGGTCCCTTCTTCTTGATCATGAGCCAGATACCGGCGAGGATCAGGGGAACCACCATGGCCACAGAGAGGGTGGAAAGGTAGCTGTCCGCCCACTTAGGCGTGGCATCGGAACCGGTGCAGCGCACAAAGCCGGCAAAATCCACCACGTTCAGCTTGGTCATGAGCCCGGCGACGGCGCCCAGGGCCATGAGCACGGCAGCCGCGATCCAGAATCCCCTTACGACCTTATCCTTGCATCCGAGGGCGTATACGGAGATCATGAGCAGCAGCGGCATACATACCCCGTGGAACAAATACCGCCCCATGGAAAGCGCCTTCAGCAGCCCGTCCGGCAGCCAGCGCCCCAGCAGGATCACCGCCCCGTCGAACAGCAGCCCCGCCGTCACAAGCGCCATGCACAGGATCATGGGCTTTTTCGTCCGCTTATATTCCCGCCATAGGCACGCCAACACTATCGCTTCGATAAGCAGCAGCGCCCCCACCACCAAAGGCCCGTTTCCGATCAGAAAATCGCGCATATCTTTCTCTCCTTGCAACAGAAATACTATTGCGATTGTATCGAAAGGCAGGAGAACTGTCAAGGCGAGGAAGGGGCGACAGGAATTGCTACCTTTGCCGCAGAAAAAGTGGCGACGGGATTTGTCGCGCCTGCGGGCTTGGAGAGAGTGTCGGAGCGACAGAATTTTACCCGTGCCGCTAAAAATGGGGCGACGGGATTTGCGGCCCATGCCCAACAAAAAGGCCACACCGTGGCCTTTTTAAGTTGGGCTTCAAATCCCATCGCCCCCTTAGTGATAAGAAAAAGGACCATCCGGAAGGATGATCCTTTTTCTTGGTCGGGGCGACGGGATTTGAACCCACGACCTTTTGGTCCCGAACCAAACGCGCTACCAAACTGCGCTACGCCCCGAAAAAAAGGGGCTAAGGCCGACCTTAGACCCTTTTTCATGGAGCCAAATGTCAGACTCGAACTGACGACCTGCGCATTACGAATGCGCTGCTCTACCGACTGAGCTAATTTGGCACGCTTCTTACGAAGCCTGCTTATCATAGCAAATCGCAGGGGAAAAGTCAAGATGTTTCATGGAATAAAAAGAGACCGCCGATCTCTCGGCGGCCTTTGCCTTTCTTGAACTCAATATCCCAGCAGCAGCTGCAGCGTCTTGGTGCCGGCCTGGCCGTCCACGGTCAGATTGTTGGCCTTCTGGAAAGCTTTCACAGCGGCCACGGTGTCCGTGCCGCAATAGCCGGTGGCCTTGCCCTTCAGATACCCCTTCTTGATCAGGGCTTCCTGGATGGTCTTGATGATGTCCAGCTTGTCCTTTTCCTTCATGGTGTAAGCGGTGGCCTTGTCGGACATGAGCTTGTCGTAGGTTTCCTTATCGCACTTGCCGGTCTGCTTGAGACTGTTGCGCTCCTGGAACTTAGTGATGGCTTTGGAGCACATGGAGCCGTAGGTGGTGGTCACGACGCCCTTGCCCTCGGCGTCCTTCTCAGGGTAGGGGAGATAGTGGAGATCCACCAATCGCTGCTGCACCTTTTTGACGGTCTCACCGTCGTTGGTGCCGCCGACTTCCAGGGTCTTGAAGTCGCCGGTGGTGGCCGGGGTCTCGGCGGGCGTGGCTTCCGGGGCGTCGGTGGAAGTGATATCCGGCGTGGCCGTGGGGGCGGCGGTGGGCTTCAGGGTGGCTGCAGCGGTGGCAGTAGCCGTGGGATCGGCAGTGGCGGCCGTGGCCCTGTTCTTGGCGCAGGAGCCGGTGAAGGCCAAGATCAGGATGGCGGCGATCAGGATGATGGCGGCCGCCGCGAACAGCAGCAGCGTCATGAGCCGCACCCGATACGCAGCCCCTCCCAGGCGCAGCTTAATGTATTTGTCCATCAAGGAAGTCTTTTCGTTTTCTTCGTTCATTATCGTTTCCCTCCCTTTATGTGTTGTGTGATCCGTACAATATGATTGTATACATTTACGTATATATTTTTCAACAAATGTATGAACAGAATATGAACAATAAACCAAAAAAGGAGGATTTTGCTATTTATTTACAATTCGTCGGGAAAAAACCACTCATCCTGCGGGAGGGGGGCAATGGGAAGAAATGGGATAGAAAAAAGCTCCGGCCGTTAAAAGCCGGAGCCTGGATTTGGTGCGTGTATTTAAAGATTATTCTTTGGTGAGCGCTTTCGTGATGCGGGCGAGTGCTTCGTCCAGCTCCTCGTAGGTGACGGGGATGGGCGGTGCAAAACGGATGGTGTGATCGTGGGTCTCCTTGCAGAGAACGCCCTCGTGGATGCAGGCCTTTACATAGTCGAAGGCGTCGCCGTAGAACTCCACGCCGATCAGCAGGCCGCGGCCGCGGACTTCCTTGATCTCCGGATTGTGGATCTTCTTCAGGCCGTCCATGAAGTATTTGCCCTTCTCGCGGGCCAGCCGGGGATAATCGTCCCGCTGCAGGATCTCCAAAGCCTTGACGCCGCAGGCGCAGGCCAGGGGGTTGCCGCCGAAGGTGGAGCCGTGGGAGCCGGGAGTGTAGAGACCCAGGATGTCCTCGTTGGCCGCGATGGCGGAGAGGGGCATAACGCCGCCGCCTAACGCCTTGCCCATGATGTAGATGTCGGGGATAACGTTCTCATGCCAGCAGGCGAACATGTCGCCGGTGCGGGCAAAGCCGGTCTGGACTTCGTCGGCCAGGAACAGCACATTGTTCTCCGTGCAGATTTGGCGGACCTCCGTGAGCCACCCTTCCGGCGGAACGATGATGCCCGCTTCGCCCTGGATGGGCTCGGCCAGGAAGGCGACGGTGTTCGGCGTGATGGCGTCCCGCAGGGCCTGGGCGTCGCCGTAGGGGATGGTCTTGAACCCGGGGCAGTAGGGCCCGTAGTTGTCCTTGGCCAAAGGATCGGTGGAGAAGCTGATGATGGCGATGGTGCGGCCGTGGAAGTTGTTGGCGCAGGTGATGATCTCCTGCTTGCCGTTCTCCACGCCCTTCACCTTGACGCCCCAGAGACGGGCAGTCTTCAGCGCGGTCTCCACCGCCTCGGCGCCGGTGTTCATGGGCAGGACCATGTCCTTGCCCGTGAGCTTCGTCAGGCTCTCATAGAAATCGCCCAAATTCTCGCAATGGAACGCACGGCTGGTCAGCGTGCACTTGTCCAGCTGCGCCTTGGCGGCCGCCACGATCTCCGGATGGCGGTGGCCGAAGTTGTGGGCAGAGTAGGCAGACAGCATGTCGAAGTACTGGCGGCCTTCCGGATCGGTGACCACGGCGCCTTCGGCCTTTACGATGACGACGGGTTTGGGCGCATAGTTATGGGCGCCGTACTTGTTGGTTTTTTCGATGATCTCTTTTGAAGTATGCATGGCTCTCTCCTAATATCTATATTATTTTTCGGACATATAGGGGTAGACGATGGCGTCGGAAGGGTTGAAGGTTTCCTTCACGGCGTGAGGGCTCATCCAGCGGATCATGTTGAGGACCGTGCCCGCCTTGTCGTTGGTGCCGGAAGCGCGGGAGCCGCCGAAGGGCTGCTGACCCACCACTGCGCCGGTGCATTTGTCATTGATGTAGAAGTTGCCTTCCGCATGGAGGAGCGCCTTTTCCATCATCACGATGGCTTCCCGATCCTGGGCGAAGATGGCGCCGGTCAGGGCGTAGGGGGAGGCTTCGTCGCAGATCTTCAGGGTCTCTTCCAGTTCGTCGTCCGGATAGACGTACACGGAGAGGATGGGCCCGAAGATCTCCTTGACCATGGACTCGTAATCGGGCTTCTTGCAGAGGATGACGGTGGGCTCCACGAACCAGCCCTTGCTGTCGTCGCAGTTGCCGCCGATCACGATCTCGCAATCCGGGCTCTGCTTGGCACGATCGATATACCCCTTGCAGCGATCGAAGGAGGCCTTGTCGATGACGGCGGCCAGGAAGGTGTCGAAATCCTGCACGTCGCCCATCTTGACTTCCCGCATCATCTCCTGCATGGTGGAAAGGACCTGGGGCCAGATGCTGGCCGGGATGAAGGCGCGGGAGCAGGCCGAACACTTCTGCCCCTGATATTCGAAGGAGCCGCGCACAAGGGCGGCCGCCAGGGGGCGGATGCGGGCGCTCTTATGGGCGAAGATGAAGTCCTTGCCGCCGGTCTCGCCTACAAGGCGGGGATAGTTGCGGTAGGAGGCAATGTTTTCGCCGATCTGCTTCCAGACGCCCTGGAACACTTCGGTGGAGCCGTTGATGACGCCGGCGGGCAGGCCGCAGTCCATGAGCAGCTTCATGAAGTAGTAATTGGAGAGTACCGCCGTGCGGGAGGGTTTCCAGACCGCCACGTTGCCCACGATGGACGGGGCCATGGGCAAATTCCCGCCGATGGAGGTGAAGTTAAAGGGCGTGATAGCGCAGATGAACCCATCGAGAGCCCGGTAATCCTGCCTGTCCCAGATGCCGGGGATGGAGGCGGGCTGATCCTTGAAGATCTCCTGGGCGGACCAGACGCCGAAGCGTAGGAAGTCGGCCAGCTCCGCGATATCGATCTCCGCCTGGAACACGGTCTTGGACTGGCCCAGCATGGTGGAGGCGTTCAGTACCTTCCGGTAGGGACCGGTGATCATGTCGGCCGCCTTCAGGAAGATGGCCGAACGATGCTCCCAGGGCATGTCCTCCCACTTTCTCTTGGCTGCCAGCGCCGCATCCACCGCCATGGTCAGCTCCTTTTCGCCAGCCATGGAACACTCGGCGATCACATGGCCGTGATCGTGAGGCATGGTGACTTTGAAGGTCTTTTCAGTGAAGATCTCCTTGCCGCCGATGATCAGCGGGATCTTCACGACCTCGGCGGACTGGCGGGCAAGCTCATCCTTCAGTTCCGCGCGCTCCTTGGACCCGGGGAGATACCCGCGGAAAGCGTCGTTCACAGGACGGTCGATGGTGAAATAAGCGTTTGCCATAATACCTCCTTTATATACTGGTTTTCGATCAGGTTGTTTCTTACAGATTGCCCAGGGTGGCCACCAGCACGGCTTTAATGGTGTGGAGGCGATTCTCGGCCTCGTCGAAGACCTTGCTGTTTTCGGACAGGAACACGTCGTCCGTGACTTCACGGATGTCATAGCCCAGCTTCAGCTGCTCGCTGGCCATGGTGGTGTTGAAATCATGGAAGGAGGGGAGGCAATGGAGGAAGATGCACTTGGGGTTCCCCGTACGCTCCATGAGCTCCTTGGTGACCTTGAAGGGGGTCAGCAGCTTCACCCGCTGAGGGATCAGCGCTTCCTCGCCCATGGAGGCCCAGATGTCGGTGTAGAGGGCGTCGGCCCCCTCCACGATGGCGGGATCGTCGCTGATCTCGATGACAGCGCCGCTCTCCTTCGCCGCTTCCTGACAGCGGGCCAGGACCTCGGGGGCGGGGTAGAGCTCCTTGGGCCCGTAGCCGCAGTAGTGGATGCCCAGCTTGGAGCAGATGTACATGAGGCAGTAGGCCACGTTGTT
>CAMHDC010000087.1 GCA_946183765.1 uncultured Clostridia bacterium
TATGCTTCCTTGCGCTTTGCGTCAAACTATGGTATGCTTCCTTCCATGGAACAGACAAAAAGTACGATCCAGGATCGATCCTGCCAAACGAAATATCCCATCGTCCTGATTCACGGCGCCGGGTTCAGGGATCTGAAATGGCCCGTATACTGGGGCCGCATCCCCAAAGCCCTGGAGCGCCGCGGCGCGAAGATCTATTATGGCTTGCAGGACTGCTGGGCCAGTACGGAGACCAACGCCCGGGAGATCGTGCGTCGCATCGACGAGATCCTGGCGGAAACGAGGGCCCAAAAGGTGAATCTGATCGCCCATTCCAAGGGCGGGCTGGAAGCCCGGATGGCCGCCTCTTCCATGGGCGCCGGAGACAGGATCGCCAGCGTCACCACCATTGCCACGCCTCATCACGGCTCCAAGACCATCGACAGGCTCTTCGACGCGCCGAAGGCGCTGTTCAATGTGGCGGCCTTCGCCGTAAACAACTGGATCCGGGTGGTGGGGGACAGGAAGCCCGACTTCCTGGCCGTTTGCCAGGGCTTCACCACGGAGCATATGGAGGCTTTCAACCGGGAGAACCCGGACGTGGAGGGGGTGTTCTACCAGAGCTTCGGCTGCGTCATGGCCCATCCCCTTTCGGACATCAACCTGTCCACGGCCAACTTCGTGCTGAACAAGATCGAGGGGGAGAACGACGGGCTGGTGAGCCTCGCGTCCGCCAAATGGGGGGAGAACTTCACCGTGCTCAGGGGCTGCGGGCGGCGGGGCGTCTCCCACCTGGACGCCATCGACCTGAGACGGCGGCCCTTTCCCAATCGGCCGGGGGAGGGGGTCAGGGATATCTGCGAGGTGTATGTGTCCATAGTGATGGATCTGAAGCGCCGCGGCTACTGACGACTGAATAAAGCACTGCATAAGGAGAATAAATATGCAAGTCAAACAGGATTTCCTGGTCCGGCTGGAGGACACGGGCAAGGGCTTCGTGCTCTCCAACAAGGGCTTCTTGATCATGCTGACAAACCTGGCGTGCATCCATGGGACCAGGATCGGCCAGGGACTCATGGACCGGGAGAAGTGCCATCTGTCCTGGATGGTGGTGGGCTGGCGGCTCCAGGTGGACCATCGGCCCCTGCTCTGTGAGACGGTCCGCGGGACCACCTGGGCCAGCGGCTACGGGCGGCTACAGACCACCCGCGATTTCGTACTGCAGGACGAACAGGGCCGGGCGGCGAAGGCCACCTCCTCCTGGCTGGTGCTGGACGAGCACAACACCCGGGTCCTACGCATGACCCCCGAGATCGTGGAGCCCTACGGCCCCGAGACGGGCAAACAGAATTTCCCTGGCTATGCTTTTCCCCGGGAGGCGCCCGCCTTCACGCCGGAGCGGACCGTAAACGTCCAGGTGACCCGGGCCATGATCGACTGCAACGATCACGTCCACAACACCGCCTACATGGACCTGTTTGCAGAGGCCCTGCCCGAGGACGAGGATATGGACCGCTACCACGACCTCACGTTGGTCTACCGCCGGGAGATCCGCCCCGGTCAGCGGATCAAGGCCGTCTATGGTAGGACAGCGGAGGAACGGATCGTGGTTCTGAACGAGGAGGACACGGACCTTGTTCACGCCTTTTTGATCCTCAAATAGGGAATAGACGGAAAGGATATTGTCCATCCTTTCCCCATGAAGCTTATAGATACCATCGGGCGCGCGCTGCGCTTTGACGAACCGGACGGACGATTCGAGCTCCTGGAAACGGAGCGGGGCGAACCGTCCTTTTTTCATGGGCGAAAACGGTCGCCTGCCCCCGAAACGCCCGACACGAGGCCTGTGCCGAAAAGCCTGCGGGAGAGCCGGCGGCGGCTGGAGACCGCCTTTTCCGCGGAGGTGAACCGGGACCTCATATTGCGGGACTTCCGCTTCTGCGGATCGGTGAACGCCCTCGCCGTGTTTCTCAACGGCATGGCCGACGGGGCCGAGATCAGCGATTTCATATTGAAACAGGCTATGGCCCGGTCCCTGCCAAGGGGCGGCAAGGGCCTGGCGGACTATGCCCTCAGGGAGGTCTTTTCCCTCCAGGAGGCGGAGAAAACGGACCGCTGGGCCCAGGTGGAGGGGGCCGTTTTGGAGGGGCGCACGGCGGTGCTCCTGGAGGGGGAACGGGAGGCGATCCTCCTGGATACCCGGGGCTACGCCTGCCGGGGCGTGGGCACCGCCCAAAATGAGAGCACGGTCATCGGCCCTGCGGAAGCCTTCCATGAGAATCTGCGGATCAGCGTCACCCTCCTCAGGCGGATCGTCCGGCGGGCGGATTTCGTGTGCGAATTTCGGGACGTGGGCAGCAAGAACAACGTGAAGCTCTGTCTGTGCTATCTGGACGGCATATGCAATGAGGGGCTGCTCCAGGAGGTGAAGAAGCGCCTCGACGGGGTGAAGACGGATCTGCTGTTGTCCGCCGGGACGTTGGGTCAGCAGATCGAGGACCGGCCCTGGTCCCCGGCCCCCCAGACCCTGCTCACCGAGCGCCCCGACCGGGCCGCCGCGGCGGTGATGGCGGGGAAGGCGGTGATCCTGGTGGAGGGCAGCCCCCAGGCTCTGATCCTGCCCGTGACGCTGTCGGGACTCCTGCTCACCGCGGAGGACGGCTATCTGCGGCGGCCCGCCGGGTCCATATTGCGGTTCGTGCGGCTCTTCGGGGCGGCGGTGTCCGTGCTCATGCCCGCCTATTTTCTGGCCCTGGCGTACCATCACCAGGGGCTCCTTTCCAGCGACATCCTGTCCACGGTCGTCTCCTCCCGGAAGCTGGTGTTTTTGCCCATGGGGGCGGAGATGATCTTTCTGCTGCTGGTGTTTCAGCTGGTCCGGGAGGCGGGCGTCCGGGTCCCCGGCGCCGTGGGCCAGACCGTGGGCATCATCGGCGGCCTCATCCTGGGCCAGGCGGCGGTGTCCGCCAACTTCGTCTCCACCGTGGCCCTCATCATCGTGGCCCTCACGGGCCTGGGCAACTTCGTCATCCCCAACTACGACCTGCAGATCGCCGTAGGCTGCTATCGGGTGGCCCTGTGCCTGCTGGCGCTCAGCGGCGGGCTGCTGGGATTGAGCTGCGGGATCATGGCGGCCCTCGTGCTGCTCTGCGATCAGAAATCCTTCGGGGTGCCCTTCCTTTCGCCCTACGCGCCGAAAACGGTGGCCCGGGAGCCTTTGTTCTTCCGGGGCGGGATCACGGGCCAGGGGACGGCCCAGGATGACGTGAACGGGGAGGCGGCGTTATGAATCTGCGCTTGGGCCGGTTCGGCAAGCAGGAGAGCGCCTGCGCGGTGGGCCTCGCCGCCCTCGTTTCCGGCGTCTTCTCCGTGAACGTGGGCGACACCTTCGCCCGGGGGAATCTGTGCTATGCCGCCACCGCCGCGGGCGTATTGCTGTCGCTCCTGCTGCTGCATCTGCTGGATAGGGCCATGGTCCGCCTGGGCGCACGGGAGCTGGCCGATCTGCTGTCCGGCGGGCTGCGCTTCCTCGCGCTGCCCCTGGCCCTGGGCCTGGTGCTTTCGGCGGTGCTGCCCCTGTTTCGCTTCACCCTGGCCATGGAGCGATACATCTACGTGGAGGCGGATTACGTGCCCGTCGTTCTTTACCTGCTGCCGGTTCTGTTTATCATGGTCCTTTGCGGTATGGAATGCATCGCCCGCATGGGAAAGCTGCTGCTGATCCCCGCCGCCCTCGCCTTGGCGCTGACCCTGCTCCTGGCGTCCCCGGCCTTTGCCGTCCATCATCTGTTTCCCCTGTTCAGCCCCGGTTTCCCTGCGTTTTTGGAGCAGACCGGCTCGGCTCTGCTCCGCTTCCTGGCGCCGGGGCTCGCCCTGTTCGCCGTGGGGAAGGGGTGCCAGGGGAGAAAAAACACCCTGGGCGGCGTGGACCGGGGTCTGCTCTTGGGCGGCGCGGGGGCCGCTTTGCTGCACCTCGGCTTGGGGCTCACCTTCTTCGGGCCGGATATGGCCTCCATGACCGCCCCGGTTTACTGCATGACCATGGCCGCCAGGCAGGAGCGGCTGGGCCTCCGGCTGGACGTGCTGGTGCTGTTCCTGTGGGTGGCCGCGGGCCTCGTCGCCGCCGCCTTCTATCTCTACGCCGCCGCCCTGCTCCTGTGCCGCACCATGGGCGTGGAGGACCTTCGCCCCGTGGGAGCCCTGCTGACGCTGCTGTGCATGGGGCTGGTGCTGCTGTTCAACTTCGATTCTGACGCCGTCCTCTCCGCGGTGCGGCACATCTATCGCCGGGGGTATCTACTGCTGGCGCTGCCGGCGCTCCTTCTTTGGGGCCGATCCCTTCTGCACAGGAGGCGCCCATGAAGCGGATCGTCGCCCTATTGCTGCTGCTGGCGCTGCTCCCCCTCGGCGGCTGCCTGGGGGGCGTGTCCCTGGATAAATACGGCTACGTGCTGGATTTGGGCGTGGAGCGAGGGGACGTGATGCCCTATCGGTTCGTGTTCCTGCTGAACGAGGACACCGCAGGCAGCGGGGAGGAGGGGGAGGATCGGGGCCGGGTGTCCATGGTCAGCGCCGAGGAACGGAGCCTTTTCGCCGCCGTCGACGCCCTTTCGGGCGCCCTCTCCGCCCAGCTCTCCTTTGAACGGACCACCCTGCTGGCCTTTTCCCGGGAGCTGGCGGAGGCGGGGGAGATGGAAAAGATCATGGAAGGGGCCCTGAGCCGATTGAAGATACGGCAGAACGTCCGCGTCGTCGTCGTGGAGGATCAAATGCAGGAGGCGTTTCGGGGCCTGATCAGCCAGGGGGACCCCAGCATGAACCGGCTCAAGACCAACGTGAAGCTCCTCGAGGAGAACTACGGCTATGTGGAGGACTGGGGCCTGAGCCAGGTCAGGGAAGCCTTCGAAAACGACACCGGGGACGCCCTGCTCCCCTACGCCGGGCTGACGGGCGGGCCCATGGTGCCCGACATGGCGGGGGGAGAGGTCTACCCCTATCTGGGCGGGAGCCTCCTGGGGGAAGGGCAGATCATGACTTCCCTCTGCGGCAGCGCCGTGTTTTCCTGAAAACGGATGGTGGGCGTCCTGTCCGGGCAGCACACCATGCTGGCGCTCATGGGGAAGGGCGTCTTTCGGGCGGGACACCTGCGGCTGCCTTGGAAGGGGACGGAGCTGGATCTGGCCCTCTATGCCGTGGGGAAGCCCAAACGGAGCTGGCGGGAAGGGGTCTTCACCTGCGAGATCACCCTGGAAGGGGATCTGGAGCAGCCGGCCCGGGTGGAAGCGGATTCAAAGGAGCTGATCGCCGCTGTCGAGCGCTATCTTTCGGAGGAGCTCGAGCGGGTCTTCCGCGTCACGGCGGCGGCGGGGGCGGACGTGTTCGAGGTGGGCCGGGACGCCATCCGCGCCTTCCGCAGCTATGACAGCTGGCGGGCCTACGGCTTCTCCCAACGGCTGAAGGACGCGGCGCCCGTCTTTTCGGTGAAGGTGAAGCTGTCCCACAGCCCCAGGGACCCGGCGCTGGAATGAAGGAGGGAGAAGTATGCTTTTGTTTATGTCGGCGGCGGGCCTGATCCTTGCCTACGGGGCGGCTTACGCCCTTTTCTGCATAAAAAAAGGCGGCGTTTCCGCCGCCCTGACCCTATGCTGTTTGCTCCTTGCAGACCTTGTTTTGCTGGTCCTGCTGCTCTATTATAGGATCAACACTTAATCCAGATCCTCGGGGATGTAGGCCCGGGCCTCCAGAATGTGGTCATGAAGGAGGTTGCTGGCCTTCTCGGCGTCTCCGGCCCGGCAGGCGTCCAGGATGGCCTGATGCTCGGCCACGGACTGGCCCCGGCGGGCAGGGTCCGTATACAGGGCGTCCCTGAGATACCGGTCGGCGTTCCAGTGGATGAGCTCGATGAACATATCCGCCACCTTGTTGTTGGCCCGGCGGGTGAGGATTTCGTGGAACTTATAGTTGAGGCGCTCCTCCTCGAACAGATCGCTGGCAGCCTTCTGCTCCTCGATGACGGCCTGCAGCTCGTCCAGATCCTCCTCATTCATGAGGGGGATGGCCCGGCGGGCGATATAGTAGGAGATGCTGGCGCGGATCTCCATCATATCCTCCAGACTCGAGCGGCTGAGCTGAGTCACGGTGGAGCCCCGGTTGGGATGGATGGTCACCAGTCCCTGAGCCTCCAGCT
>CAMHDC010000088.1 GCA_946183765.1 uncultured Clostridia bacterium
GACGCGGTGCCGCCGCCGGTGCAGAGGACGTAGGCGTTGGGATACTTTTTCGCGCTCTTGAGGGCCACGTTCAGCCGGTTCTTCAGGTGGTTCTGCATGGTGCCGTTGTTGTTGAGCTTGTATCCCAGAACCACGATGCACAGCTCGTCGGTGTCCGGCAGCCCGTCCGGCAATACGCCGGTGCTGATGGAGATCCGATCGTCCAGCGTCCGCCACCGTTCCATGATCTTCGACCACCTTTGGGCGTCATCCGGATAGGCGGCAGCCATCTCGCCCAGCAGCTCCTCCACCTTCCCCAGAGCCTTCTCCCCGTCCCGGGCGTAATAGACGGCCATCTCCTCCACGATCTCCACCAGGGGCCGGGGCTCCGGCGTGGGCGTGGGAACGGGGGTCGGCGCCGGCGTATCCGTGGGGGCCGGGGTAGGGGTCGGCTCGACCGTAGGCGTGGGGGATGCCGTAGGCGTCGCCGTGGGAGGAGGCGTCAGGACCATCGCCGTGGGGACGGGCGGCGTTTTCTCCGCCGTTTGGACGGAGGAAACGGGCGCTGCGGGCGCGCAGCAGCACAGGGACAGGAGCACCGTCCCTATGAGCAACCGACATGCCAGGCGTTTCATTCTGTCCACCTCCCGGATACCATCAGTCCTGCCCGTCCACCCGCACGAAGCGGGTATAGGTCCGGCCGTCCCGGATAACCGTTTCGTTCCACATATCCGCGGGCCGGACCCAAAGGCCGGAATCGTTGTACAGGGGCCGATAGACCACCATGGGCGATTCGTCCTCCGAATGCCGGGCGATGCCCAGCACCTCGTACTCCCGGCCCTTGAAATGCCGGTACCGCCCCGGCCGTATGGTCTCCTTCGCTTCCTCGTAGGTCATGTTCGCACCTCACCTATACCGAGAATACCACAAGGCAGCCCTGCTTCTAGCTCAGCCGAGCAGCTCGTCCAGCCCTTCGGGTCCCTGCAGGACCCGGGCCTTGAGGATCTTCGCCCCGGGCATATAGGGCTGAAGCTTCTCCGCGGTGCGGCCTATGTCGCTGCCGCCGGAGGTGGCGAAAAGCACCGCCTGCTTCCCCTGCCAGTCGTAGCCCTTGCAGAAGGTGTTGATCACGTTAGGCGCGCCGTAGTACCAGATGGGGAAGCCCAGATACACGAGTTCGTAGCTTTCCCAGTTCGCCACGGTCCCCGCCACGGGCACGTCCTTTTTGCCGATCTTCTCCCGGTTGCAGCGGGCCACGGGATTGGTCCAGCGGATGTCCGCCGCCGTGTAGGGCACCTGAGGCCGGATCTCGAACAGGTCCGCCCCCAACCGTTTAGCCAAGGTTTCGGCGACAGCCGCCGTGGTCCCCTGGGCGCTGAAATACGCCACCAAAGTCTTCATCGTTTTTTCCTCCTGTGTCCTGTACTTGTTATACGACGATCTCCGCCCGGCTGCCGCCGGTCCTGTCCTTCTTCACCACGATCTGCCGGTCGATCCGATCCTTCAGCTCGGCTACGTGGGAGATGATGCCCACCAGCCGGTTGCTTTGCGTCAGGGCCGTCAGGGCCTTGATAGCCTGCTGCAGGGATTCCTCGTCCAGGGAGCCGAAGCCTTCGTCCACGAACATGGTGTCCAGGCGAATGCCCCCGGCCATGCTCTGTATCTCGTCCGAAAGCCCCAGGGCCAGCGACAGGGACGCCTTGAAGGATTCGCCGCCGGACAGGGTCTTCACGCTGCGGGTGGTGCCGTTGTAGTAGTCCTTCACATCCAGCTCCAATCCGGTCTGGGAGCGCTTGTCCTCCGCCTCGATCCGGCGCATCAGCTCGTACTGCCCGCCGGACATGACCATGAGCCGGGTGTTGGCCCGGGCGATGATCCTGTCGAAATAGGTCATCTGCACATAGGCCTCCAAAGTAATCTTATCCTTGCCGGAAACGCTGCCGTTGACAGTGTCCGACAGGCTCTTGAGCCATTTGAGCCGCGCCTCCAGCGCCGCCAGCTCCCGGGCCTTTCTGCTCATGCTCTCCCCCGCCCGGCGATTGGCGTCCAGGCGGGAACGGACGGTCTTCTGCAGCTCCGCCGCCGCCTGTTTCTGGTCCGTCAAGGCCGCCTTCCGGGCCAGCAGTTCCCCCTTGTCCGCCGGCCGTCCCTGGGCAAGCTGGTCCGCGAGGGACTGCACCTTTCCCTTTGCCGCGGCGAGACTCTTTTCGCTTTTCTGGCAGGCTGTTTCCGCATCGCGGACCGCCGCCTCCAGCTGCTGCTGTCTGGCCGTCAGGCGGGTCTTCTCCTCCACGGCCTCCTGCCGGCTGGGATAGTCCAGCCGCGCGGCCAGCTCCCCGATGGCCCGTTCCGCAGCCTCTGTCTCGGCGGACAGGCCGCGGATCGTGGCTTCGGTCTGGTACACGGCCTGGACCTTCTCCGTCCGGGCCGCTTCCTTGGCTGGGATCAGCTGCTTTAGTTCCTCCCGCCGCCGCATGTTGCGCTCCTCCAGGGTTATGGCCCGGCTGATCTCCGCCAGCCTGGCGCTTTGGGCCGCGGCCCTGCTTTCGATCAGAGCGGCGGCGTCCTCTACGTCCGCCTGCCCCAGCAGCGCCTGGGTCCTCTCATGCACCTCCTGCCGGATATTCTCCAGCCGAACGTGCCATTCCCCCGCCGCCTTGCTGGCGTCGGCCGCCGCTCTGCGGGCCCCGTCCGCCCTCCTCTTGGCCGCCTCCACGTCTGCCTCGGCAGGCGCCGTCTCCGACAGCCGGGCAAGGGCCGGATGATGCAAAGAGCCGCACACTGGACAGGGGGCGTTCTCCTCCAGGGTGGACGCCAGGATACCCGCCTGCTCGTCCAGAAACGCGCGGTACAGCCGCTCGTGGGCCGCCTGGGCCTGCTGATCGGCCGCCCTCGCCCGCTCATAGGTCTGCCGGGCGGCCTCATGCTGCCTTTCGATGGCGCCCAGCTCAAAAAGCTTTTGTTTCAGTTCCTTCAGCCGGGAGAGACCCTCTTCCGCGGCTTTCTTTTCCGCCTGCAGCCGCTCCCGCTGCTGACCGGCGTTTTCCAGGGATGCCTGTTCCGCGTTCAGCGCCTGAAGCTCCCCTTGCGCCGCCGCCACGTCCTCTTCCATTCGAATCTTCCGGCGGGACAGCGCCGCCTGCTCCGCCCTTCGTTCCCGGAGCCCGGTCCTCTTTTTCTCCAAATCGTCGTAATCCGGGAGCTGGGCTTCCAGCGCCTGGGCCTTCGCCCGCAGCGTCTCTATCTCCGGCTCTCTCAGCTTCACCTGTGCCAGCAGTTCCTTCCGCTTCGATAGATCGGCTTCGGCGGCCTCCCGCTCCCCTTGAGCGCATCGCAACGCCGCCTCCGTTTTTTCCCGTTCGTCGGCCTTGCCGATCTCGGCATGTACGCGGGCCAGCTGCTCCTCCAGGGCAGCCTCCTGTGCTTTCATCGCCTCCAGCGCATTTTCGTCCTGCTCTAGGATCCTTTGGATCAGCGGGAACGCCTCCGACACGGGCGCCTTTTTCTCCTGTATCCGCGCAAGCTCGAAGGACAGGGAGGAGCTCCCGTCGACGGTGACGCCCCCCAGATACTGCATCAAGCTGGCGTCGGCTGCGTCACGCTGCCGCTGCAGGCCGTTGGCCTCCGCCTTGGCCGCCTCCTGAAAGCGCCAAAACTGCTTCGTTTGAAAGATGTCCTGGAAGATCTTCTGCCGCTCCTTCGTCTCCGCCAGCAGGAGCTTCAGAAAATCCCCCTGGGCGATCATGGCGATCTGGGTGAACTGATCCTTGTTGATGCCCAGGATATCGCGGACGGCGGCGTTCACTTCCCTGACCTGGGTGATCCTGCGCCCGTCCGGACAGCGCAGCTCCGCCCCCGCCGGCTGCTTGGTGGTGCCGGTGCCCTTGTCCTTGCGCCGCATATACTCGGGGTTCCGCTTCACCGTATACTGCTTGTCCCCGTAGGCGAAGGTGAGCTCCACCTCCGTGGGCGTCTCCGGCCCGGCGTATTTGGAGCGCATCATGGACGGGTCCCGGTTCTCGCCGCTGGGCTCTCCGAACAGGGCGTAGGTGATGGCGTCGAAGATGGTGGTCTTGCCCGCGCCCGTTTCCCCGGTGATGAGATACAGCCCGCTTTTTCCCAGCTTGTCGAAGTCGATGACGGTCCTGGCCACATAGGGCCCGAAGCCGGACATGGTAAGTCGGATAGGTCGCATGGCTATTCCTCCCAGATCTTTTCGATCAATTCCCCGGCAAAGCGGACCTGCTCGCCGCTGAGGGGCTGCCCGTTCTGCTGCTCGTACAGCTCCGCGACCAGATCCAGGGGCGTCTTGGACGTCACGTCCGCCGCCGCCCCTATCTGGCCGCCCGCGCGGGTCCGCCGATTGTCATAATCCAGCTTCATCAGATTCGGATAGATCACCCTTAGCCGGTTGATTACGTCGGGGATGTCCTCCTCGTCGGTCAGGGTGATGTGGAGGTAATCGTCTGTCGCCGTGCCCTCGTAGTTCGCCCGGGTCACCAGATCGCTGTAGCACCCCCGCAGCTCCCTGAGATCGCGGCGGGGCGTCAGAGGGATCGTCTCCACCTGAAGGTTCCCCTTCTCCCCCAGGGTCGCCACGGTGACGGATTTCACGTGCCCCGCCTCCGAGAAGGAGTATTTGAGGGGCGTGCCCGCGTAGCGGATGCGGGGCTCGCCGATGTTCTGGGGACCGTGGATATGGCCGAGAGCCACGTAGTCGATGCCGTCGAACACGGCGGCGTCCACGTTGTCCGTCCCGCCCACGGAGACGTCCTCCGACTCGGACCGGGCCGCGCCGGTGACGAACTGGTGGGTGACGAGCACGTTCCGCACGGTTTTGTCCATGGCCATGGCGTCGACGGCCACCCGAAGGGCGTCCGTATAAGAGCTTATCTCTTTATCCTCGAAATACCGGCGCACGTGGGTGGGCTTCACGAAGGGCAGCATATAGAAGCGGACCGGGCCGTACTCGTCCGCCAGGGTGATCGGCGCGACCTGCCCGCTGTAGACCGGGGACAGGTGGATGCCGCTATGGTCGATGAGCCGGGAGGCGAAGGCGATCCGCTCCGGGGAATCGTGGTTGCCGCTGACGACGAAGACCTGGACCTTTCGCCTGGCCAGCTGCCAGAGGAAGTCGTCGAAGAGCTCCACCGCCTCGGCGGGGGGCACGGGCTTGTCGTACACGTCTCCGGCCACGATCACCGCCTCCGGGCCCACTTCGTCGATGATTCGAAGGATCGACGAAAGGATGTAGGCCTGGTCCTCCAGCATGCTGAATTCGTTGACCCGCTTGCCCAGATGCAGGTCCGACAGATGCACGATCTTCATGGGTCCTCCTGCCGTTCAGATGGATATTTGATACAGTATACCATAGGAGGGCGCCGCTTTCAAAGAACTTTGTGCGTCCCGCAGAAATCATCGGATGGGCGGTTGCACCATCCGACATAAAATGATATACTGTTTCGGTCAAACCTGAGAGGAGGAAATCAACATGAAGAAATATCTTGCAGAATGTATCGGTACCTGCACCCTGGTGGTGCTGGGCTGCGGCACCGCCATGCTGGTGGGCTGCGACGCGGCGGCCGGCGGCGGGTATATCCTGACCGCCCTGGCCTTCGGCCTTTCCATCGTCGCCATGGCCTATTGCATCGGCAACATCTCCGGCTGCCACATCAACCCCGCCGTTTCCCTGGGCGTGCTGCTCTCCGGCGGCATGGACCTTAAGGAATTCATCGGCTACGTGGCCGCCCAGTGCGTGGGCGCGCTGGCCGGGTCCGGGCTCCTTGCTCTGATCTTCGGCCTCGGCGGCGTGAAGGATATGACCGGCGGCTTCGGCAGCAACGGTCTGGCCGGGGTCAACGGCAGCGCCGTGGCGGGCCTTTTGGTGGAGATCGTGCTCACGTTCATCTTCGTCATCTGCATCCTGGGCGTCACCTCCAAGAAGCAGAAGCACGGCTCCTTCGGCGGCCTGGTCATCGGCTTCACCCTGGTGGGCGTCCACATCCTGGGCATCGGCCTCACCGGCACCTCCGTGAACCCCGCCCGCAGCATCGGCCCCGCCATCGTGTCCGCCATCGCGGGCAACGCGTCCCCTCTGGCCAGCCTCTGGGTGTTCATCGTGGGGCCCTTGGTCGGCGCCGCTTTGGCCGCCGTGGTGTACAAGGCCCTCGAAAAGAACTGACGCGA
>CAMHDC010000089.1 GCA_946183765.1 uncultured Clostridia bacterium
CGCCATGAACGAGCTCATCCGCTCCGGGAAGATCGAAACCCTGGTGGCCCGGATGCTGCCCGATTTCCATTGAACCGCATACCTTCTTTGAACCCGGTCAGCCGGGCTCTTTTTTTGTTTTGTTAATACTTTGTTTACAATTACGGCGTGAACATGATATACTACCTTTGATACTGAATATAAAGGAGGATCGTGTATGAAAAAAAGGCGTTTCAGACGGATGGCGCGGAAGCGGAATCGGCTGACCATAGCTGTATCCTTGATACTGGCTGTGCTGCTGGTGCCGTTTGCCACGCTGGCGGACACCTGGGATCTGAAGGATGGGGACATCCTCGTGTCTTCCGATGAAGAACACGGACAAACGGTGACCCAGAACGGCAGCACCGTGGCGGACGACAATCCAGTCATCACTACGTCGGACACGTCCCTCGGTGCGGGGGAACTGACCATCGCTGCGGCAGATCAGAAAACCGTCTATATCACGATCTCCGATGCATATATCGATGCCAATGGATCGGACGTGGGCGGCATCACCACCTCCGGCGATGGCAACGTGGTCATCGAGCTGGATGGAAACAATAAGCTCTACGGTGACGACGGCCATGCCGGCCTCGAAAAGGGCAACACCGGCGACCTTATCATCAAGGATGAGGACAACAACGGCTCCCTGTATGCCCAGGGCGGCGGCTACGGTGCGGGCATTGGCGGTGCGGAAGAGAAGGGCGCCGACCATATCGAGATCACCGGCGGCACGGTGGAGGCTATCGGCACCAACGGCGGCGCGGGCATCGGCGGCGGCTTCGGCGGTTCGGGAGACAACATCGTTATTTCCGGCGGCGACGTGACGGCCACCAGCACCAGCGGCGGCGCGGGCATCGGCGGCGGCGGCCACGGCGACGGCAGCAACATCGAAATCAGCGGCGGCACGGTGAAAGCAGACGGCGGTTCCGGTTACGGCGCGGGCATCGGCGGCGGCGGTGAAGGCGACGGCCATGATATTCTCATCTCCGGCGGCGACGTGACAGCCACCGGCGGCAAATACGGCGCGGGCATCGGCGGCGGGGCCGCAAATACGTCGGAAGGAACCGGCAACGGCACCAACATCACCATCACCGGCGGCACTGTGACGGCCACCGGCGGCGAGGATGCCGCGGGCATCGGCGGCGGCGCCGTGGGCAACGGCAATTGCATCACCATCTCCGGCGGCACCGTGACGGCCACCGGCAACGAGGGCGGCGCAGGCATCGGCGGCGGCGACGGTGGCGCAGGCGGCAGCATCGAGATCTCCGGCGGTACGGTCAACGCTACTGGAGATAACGGCGGCGCGGGCATCGGTTCCGGCGCGGAGGGCGGCCACGCGGTGGGCATCACCATTTCAGACGGACATGTCACCGCTACTGGCGGTGCAGCCGGCGCAGGCATCGGCGGCGGCTTCGGCGGCGACGGTCAGGAGATAGAAATCTCCGGCGGCACAGTAAACGCCACCGGCGGCACCAGTGCGGCAGGTATCGGCGGCGGCGCCTATGGCGACGGAAATGATATTACGATCACCGATGGCAACGTTACGGCCACCGGCGGTCAATACGGCGCAGGCATTGGTGGCGGCCTTTCCTATGACGAGACCGATGGCGGCAACGCCAGCGACATCACCATCTCCGGCGGCATCGTGAACGCCACCGGCGGCAAGGAGGCTGCGGGTATCGGCGGCGGGGCCGTGGGCAACGGCACCGACATCACCATCTCCAACGCCAACGTCACGGCCACTGGCAACCACGGAGGCGCGGGCATCGGCGGCGGCGCGGAGGGCGGCGACGGCACCAACATCACCATCGCCGACAGCGACGTGACCGCCATCGGCGGCTACAACGGCGCGGGCATCGGCGGCGGCTTTGGCGGCGACGGCACCAACATCACCATCACCGATAGCACGGTGACCACCACCGGCGGAGAAAACGCCGCGGGCATCGGCGGCGGCTGCTACGCCAACGGCGAAAACATCGCCATCACCGACAGCACCGTAACTGCTACCGGTGGCAATTGCGCTGCAGGCATCGGCGGCGGTATGGCTGCCTATGAGGGCGGCGGCCAGGCTGATAACATCACCATCATCGGCGATTCCCAGGTGAGCGCATACCAGGGCGCGGCGTGGAGCAACGTCGGCCAGGGCGGCGCCATCGGCACCGGCGGCGATACCGATGGTAGCGACAATCCCATCCCCGGCGCGGATATCGATCCCAACACTGACGGACTCACTGAAGGCGGCTTCGTCAAGTTCTATGAGTCCGGCGCGACGGATCCCTATCTGGTCATCGAAGGAACTATGTCTGCGCCGGCTCCCGGCGGCAACGACGGCGGCAGCGAGAGTGAGCCTCCCTTCCAGGTGCTGGACGAGAGCGCTGCGGATATGGAGTACGAGCAGGCCATGGAGGGCCACGTCCTGACCATCAAGGCCCCCACGAAATATGCCGTGCTGACCGGCAAGCTCTCCGCGCTCCAGAAGCTGCTGGACGAGGGGATCACCGAGATCGTGTTCGTGACCAAAGAGGCCACGTCCACTTTCTCCCTTTCGGAACTGCTCGCCAAGGGTATTGGCGAGGAGACCTTCACCCTGACCCACGACGGCGACAAGATCGTCTTCCTGCTGGGCGATACGGACATCAGCAGCTTGCTGAAGTAAGGCATCCGCCATACGGATTTATATCAAAAGCCCGGTTCGCCGGGCTTTTTGCATATCCTGACGTCTTTTTGCGTATTTTGAGACAAAAAGCGGTAAGGAGGCAATCATGGATTTCGGGGAAGTGAAGGTACGTGAGCAGCAGCAGAACGCGGGGCCCTGCGCCAGGTTTACGGTGCAGGAGCGGTCGGAGAAGGTGACGGTGCGTTCGGGCAGCATGATGGCGAAGCTCAGCCTGTGCCTGGGCGTGCTGCTCATCGCCCTGGTGCTGGAGCTGGGCGGTACGAAGGCGGGACGTCAGCGGCAGGTGTTCGCGGCGGAGGGGGAGAAGCGGCCGGCGGCCACCGCCCGGGAGGAGAACCTGGGGGCCATCTACTATGTGGAGACTGGCGCCGCCGATCCCACAGCTCCCTCCGGGGCCGACGTGAAGCGCATCAAGTGGGCCCCGCCGGTGCGTTCCGATGAGGTGACTCTCCTTCGGGAGGACAGCGTGGTGGGCTTTGCGGCCCTCGATACCCAGGTTAGCTGCTGCTGTGCCGGGCAGGTATTCGCCGTGGGCGAGGACGAGGACTGGGGCAAGTACGTGCGGGTGCGCTCCGCCGGGGATATCGACGCGGTGTATTACGGCTTCGAAGAGGTGGCCGTCCGCGCCGGGCAGAGCGTGGCGGCGGGGCAACTGCTGGGCACCGTGCCCTTGGGGCGGCGGGTGTATCTTGGCGTGTCGGAGAAGGGCGCGCCGCAGGATCCCCGCGCCTACGTGTCCCTGACGGTCGTGAAGCAGGCATGAAGCGGCTCTGCGAGCTGGGGGAAACGGAGGTATGGGCCCACTGGACGTTGCTCCCCGCCGTGCTGCTCCTGACGGTGATCGAAGGACCGAAGCGGATGGGCCTGGGACTCCTGGCCCTGGCCCTCCACGAGACGGGGCATATGCTGACCGCCCGGGGGCTGGGTTATCGGGTCCGATCCCTGGAGCTGTGGCCCTTCGGGGCGGCCCTCAGCATGGATCTGGGCACCGGGAGCCGAGGCGCTCTGACGGTATCCCTGGCAGGGCCCCTGTGTGGGATCGCGGCGGCAGGCACGAGTCTGCTGCTCCTCCGGCTCCTGCCCCAAACGGCGGGGGTCATGGAGCCCTTTTTTCGCATGAACCTGTCTTTATCGGCGGTGAATCTGCTGCCCGCATGGCCCCTGGACGGAGGGAGGGCCCTTTCGTCCCTGCTTTCCCGGCCGTTGGGCGTCCGCCGCGCCAGGCGGGTCACGGCCTGGGTGGGCCTTCTGCTGGGCGGCGCGCTTCTCGCCCTGGGCGTCTACGGGGCCGTCCTGGGCGTGGGCAGCGAGACCGCGCTGCTGTTCGCCGGTTTCTTGCTGTTCTCGGGCCTGCGCACCCTGCTGAAGGAGGACATGGCGTTGGACGGGCTGATCGACCGACAATCGTCCCTCAGAGCCGGGCGGCCCGTGGAGGTCCGGGAGGCGGCCCTTATGGGGGATCGGACCGCGGGGGAAGCCCTGCAGGCTCTGCACCGGGGCCGATATACCCTGATCCGCGTGGTGGGGCAGGGGGATCGGCTGCTGGGCACCCTGGACGAAGGGACGCTGCTGCAGGGGCTCATGGAGCGCGGGGAAAAAATCACCCTTCGGGAGCTGGTTTTCCTGTTTGACCGGTGAAAGGTTTTGTGGTATAGTACATTAGTTAAACTGCGTTTTTATGTGCATAAGCCTGAAAACGCCGTAGTTTGGGCAATACTGTAGGCAGGAAAGACATGACGGAAGAAGTTTTCAATCGGCTCCTCTCTCGGGTGGAGAAGCCCGCCCGGTACATCGGCGGCGAATACAACATGCAGGTGAAGGAACAGGCGGACCTTCGCTTCGCCCTCTGTTTTCCTGACGTGTACGAGATCGGCATGTCCCATCTCGGCTCCCGCATCCTGTACCACGTGCTCAACGCCATGGAGGGCGTCAGCTGCGAGCGCTGCTTCGCCCCCTGGACGGACATGGAGCAGGCGCTGCAGGAGGCGGGGGAGGAACTGTTCACCCTGGAGACCCGCCGCCCCCTCAAGAGCTTCCATATCGTGGGCTTTTCCCTGCTGTATGAGATGTGCTACAGCAACATCCTGACCATGCTGGCCCTCTCCCACATCCCCTTTTTGAGCAAGGACAGGGGAGAGGACATGCCTCTTATCGTGGCCGGCGGCCCCTGCGCCGTGAACCCGGAGCCCATCGCCCCCTTCTTCGACGCCGTGGTCATCGGCGACGGGGAGGAGGCGGAGCCGGAGCTGGTGAACGCCTACCGCGCCTGGCGCGCCGCGGGCGGAACGAAGCCGCAGCTTTTGGAGCGCCTCGCCGCCATCCCCGGGGTCTACGTACCCTCCTTCTACGAGGCGGAATACGACGAAGCCGGCTTCAAAGCCCTCCGTCGGCTCACCGACAAGGCCCCGGAGAAGGTCACCCGACGGATCCTCCGCAACCTGGACGCCGCGCCCTTCGTGGGGGACCAGCTGGTGCCCCATATGCAGATCGTCCACGACCGGGTGGCGTTGGAGGTCATGCGGGGCTGCACCCGGGGCTGCCGGTTCTGCCAGGCGGGGTACATCTACCGGCCTGTGCGGGAGCGGTCTGAGAAGACCCTCCTTAGACAGGCGGAGCAGCTGGTGAACTGCACCGGATACGACGAGATCAGCCTGCTGAGCCTGTCCACGGGCGATTATTCCCGGCTCCACGATCTGCTGCCCGAGATCATGGACCGGATGGAGAAGAAGCGGGTGTCCGTGGCGCTGCCCAGCCTGCGGGTCGATTCCCTTCTCAAGGACGAGCTGGACAAGATGCAGTCCATCCGCAAGGCGGGCCTGACCTTCGCTCCCGAGGCGGGGACCCAGCGCATGCGGGACGTGATCAACAAGAACGTGACCGAGGAAGACCTGCTCAGGGCCTGCTCCGACGCCTTCGAATCCGGCTGGACCGGGGTGAAGCTCTATTTCATGATCGGGCTTCCTACGGAGACCGACGAGGACGTGCTGGGCATCGCGGAGCTGGCCAAAAAGGTGTCCCGCCTGTTCTACGCCATGCCCAAGGAGAAGCGGGGCAAGGGGCTGCGCCTGACGGTCAGCGTGTCCACCTTCGTGCCCAAGCCTCACACCGCCTTCCAGTGGTGCGCCCAGAACGACCCGGAGGAAATCCGGCGCAAGCAGCGCCTGCTGGTGGGCGCCATGAAGGGCGTCCGGGGCGGCGAGCTCCACTATCACCCCAGCTTCCTGTCCGTGCTGGAGGCCGCCTTCTCCCGGGGGGATCGGAGATTGGGCGACGTGCTCCTGAAAGCCTATGAGAAGGGCTGCCGCTTCGACTCCTGGAGCGAGCATTTCAAGCCCGATGCCTGGAACGAGGCGTTTCGGGCGTGCGGACTCACGGTGGAGGAATACGCCCATCGAGAGCGGGCGTTGGACGAGCCCTTGCCCTGGGGCCACGTGGACGTGGTGGTGACAGAGGACTATTT
>CAMHDC010000090.1 GCA_946183765.1 uncultured Clostridia bacterium
CCACGTGCTCGTAGGGCTCGTCCTCGGGGCCGAAGCGGTAGCCCATCTTCTCGTAATAGGCTTTGATGGGGAAGCCGAAGACCGCCCGATAGGCGTCCATGTCCGGGAGCGTGGGGATGCCCCGCTCCGAGAGCATGGTGTTGGCGATGGTCTTGCAGACCAGGGCGTCGTCCAATATGGTGCCGTTCCAGTCCCAGATGATCAATTCCGGCTTCATAAGCCCCTCCCCGTGGATAGTGGAGTTAAGTATACCTGACCTCGCGCCTTATTGCAAGAGCAAGCATTTATTCACATACTATTCACCGAACGGCGGCCCCGGCTTTCTTGCCAAGGTTTGGAAGGGGGTGTATACTATTATAGAAATAATATGGGGTGATATGTGCCCCGGTGCAGGAGTGAAAAACATTGGCGCAGAAGAAGAAAACCGCCTCAAGCGGCGGAAAAAAGAATACGAAAAAGAGCGCGGCGAAGAAGCCGGCCCAGCCTAAGCTGACGGCGGCGGAGCGCAGGGAGCAGAAGGAGGAAGCCATCCGCGAGGCCACGGTGCGGCAGCGGGTGGGCGCGGAGGTCTCGGGCGTGGTGCTCATCGCTTTGGGCATCCTGCTGGGGCTGTACCTCTATCGGACCACGGACGCGCCTTTGGGCGTGGCCCTGCAGAAGGTGCTGTTCGGCGCCGTGGGCGTGGTGGCCTTCGGGCTGCCGCCCTTTTTGCTGCTCCTGGGCGTCTTCGCCATCGCGGGCCGCAAGCGCATGCCCGCCTCGGGCCGACTGCTGGTGTGCGTGCTGCTGGTGGTGTTCGTGGCGGCCCTCACCCAGCTGTTTACCGACTACAGCGCCCGGGACGCCGAGGGCAAGGCCGTCCCCATCGCCAAATTCATCGTGGAATGCTTCGATCGGGCGGCTTCCCCCGCCATGAAGGCCTCGGAGAAGGTGGGCGGCGGCGTCATCGGCGGCCTTATCTGCTACGTGCTGGAGCTGATCGGCGGCAGGACCCTGTGCTCCGTGGCGGTCGTCGCGGGCATCGTGGTGTGTTTGCTGTGCATCACCCGCATCAGCCTCAAGACCTTCCCGGAGCTGCTCAAGAACAAGATGGTGGACGCCATCGAGCGCCTGGACGCGGAGGCCCCGGAGGACGATTACGACGAGGTGGCCTCGGAGCCCAACGCCGTGGCCGCCCGCAAGCTGAAGTCCCTGTTCATCCAGTCCGTGGAGGATGAGCAGCAGACCCCCGTCCCGGAGGTGGACCCGGACAAGCTGGGGCATCTGGAGGACATCCCCCAGCCCGGCGGCAAGACGAAGCCCAAGGCGGAGCCCGCGCCGAAGAAAAAGAGCAAGGTGCCCTTCGACGAGGCCTTCTTCGTCCCCGAGGCGGAGGAGCCCAAAAAGCGGCCCATGGGGGAGGACGATCTCTCCTTCTTCCCCACCGGCGGCCCCCTGACCAAGAAATCCAAGACCGTGGGGCCCGACTTCGTGGACGAGCCCATCGACGACGTGCTGCGGCTCCCCGGCGACGGGCCTTTGCCCGCCAACAAACCGGTGCCCGATCTGACGCCCGAACTGCCCAAGGAGGACCTGTTCAAGATGCCGCCCCGGCGGTCCAAGATGAGCCGGCGGTCGGAGGAGCCGGCCCCCGCGCCCCAGGACGCCCCGACGGAGCCCACGCTCCTGGAGGAGGTGTCCGTCTTCGGACCGGAGCCTGGGTTGGAGGAGGTCCCCGAGGCCGCGCCCGCCGTCACCCGGCCCGCGGATCCCAAGCATATGACCATGGACGACCTCAAGGCCTTCACCGAGACCACGCCCTACGAGGAAGGCGAAGCGCCCCTGCCGGAGCCGGAACGGGCCCCCGACAAGAAGTTCGTCTACCACGACGAGGCCACCGGCGAAGCGCTACCGGAGCCCATGGAGGCTCCCGTCGTCGAGTATCAGCGGCCCTCCCTGGATGTGCTCAAGACCCCCGAAAAGAATTACCGCACGGCCTCCGAGACCCCGGAGAAGACCATGGACCTGCTGATCGAGACGCTGGCCAGCTTCAACATCGAATGCCGGCCTCTGGGCTGGTCCGTGGGCCCGGTGGTCACGCGCTATGAACTGCAGCCCGCCCGGGGCGTGCGGGTGAACCGGATCACCACCCTCAGCAACGATTTGGCCCTCGCCTTGGCCGCCCCCCGGGTGCGCATCGAGGCGCCCATCCCCGGCAAGGCCGCCGTGGGCGTGGAGGTGCCCAACAAGACCGCCGCCACCGTGCTTTTGAAGGAGATCATCGACACCGATGAGTTCAAAAACGCCAAGTCCCCCGTGACCATGGCCATCGGCAAGGACATCGGCGGCAAGATCGTGGTGGCGGACCTCGCCAAGATGCCCCACATGCTGATCGCCGGTTCCACCGGCTCCGGCAAATCCGTGTGCATCAACGACATCATCCTGTCCATGATCTACAAGTCCGCCCCCGCGGACCTCAGGCTCATCATGGTGGACCCCAAGCAGGTGGAGCTCTCCGTGTACAGCACCCTGCCCCACCTGCTCATCCCCGTGGTCACCGATCCCAAGAAGGCCGCCAGCGCCCTCCGCTGGGCCGTCAACGAGATGACCATGCGGTATAAGAAATTCAGCGACCGGGGCGCCCGGGATCTGGCCCGCTACAACGAGATCCAGGAGGAGGAGCGGAATCGGCTGCCCCGGATCGTGGTCATCGTGGACGAGCTGGCCGACCTCATGATGGTGGCCCCCGACGAGGTGGAGGACTGCATCTGCCGCATCGCCCAGCTGGGCCGCGCCGCGGGCATCCACCTGATCGTAGCCACCCAGCGGCCCTCCGCCGACGTCATCACCGGTCTTATCAAAGCGAACATTCCCAGCCGCGCGGCCTTCGCCGTCAGCTCCGCCATCGACTCCCGGATCATTCTGGACAGCACCGGCGCGGAGAAGCTCCTGGGCCGGGGCGACTGCCTCTTCCATCCCAACGGGGCGGCCAAGCCCACCCGGCTCCAGGCGGCCTTCGTCTCCGACGAGGAGGTGGAGGCGGTGGTCAACGACATCAAGACCCGCAACGGCAGCGAACCCCAATACGACAAGGACGTGGAACAGGCCATGTCCGGGGCCGCCGGCGGCGCCAAGGGCGGCGTCTTCGGCGAGGGCAAGCAGGAGGACGAACTTTTGGGCGAAGCGGTCCGGATCGTGCTCGACTCCGGCCAGGCGTCCATCTCCATGATCCAGCGCAAGCTTCGGGTGGGCTACGCCCGGGCGGCCCGGCTGGTGGACATGATGGAGGAGCAGGGCTACGTGTCCGGCTTCGACGGCAGCAAGCCCCGGAAGGTGCTCATCAAGCGCTCCCAGTGGGAGGCCATCTTCGGCGACGGGTCCGGCAGCTATGCTGCGAATGACGAAGGCGCGGAGGACGACGACGCGCCCTGGGACGAGGACGAGGAGAAGGTATGAAGGTAGGCGTCATCAGCCTGGGCTGCGCCAAGAACCAGGTGGACACGGAGCGGATGCTGGGCCTGCTGCAGCGGTTCGGCTATGATTTCACCCCCGATCCCGGCGAAGCGGAGGTGCTGATCGTGAACACCTGCGGGTTCATCGACCCGGCCAAGGAGGAATCCATCAACACCATCCTGGAGATGGCTCAATATAAGGAGCGGGGCCGGTGCCGGGCGCTGGTGGCCACGGGCTGCCTCACGGAGCGATACCGGGCGGACCTTTCGGAGGCCCTGCCGGAGATCGACATCCTGCTGGGGGTCCGGGAGTACGAGAAGCTCCCGGGGCTCCTCGCCGAAAAGCTGGGCCTGCCCCTGCCCCAGCGCAGCTGCGGCCTCTCCGACCGGCTTTTGACCACGCCCCCCTATCGGGCTTTCCTCAGGACCGGCGACGGGTGCAACAACCGCTGCACCTACTGCGCCATCCCCCTCATCCGCGGGAACCTGTGCTCGGAGCCCGTGGAGCAGCTGATCGACGAAGCCAGGGCCCTGGCGGACCGGGGCGTCACGGAGCTCACCGTCATCGCCCAGGACACCTCGGGCTACGGAGTGGACCGGTACGGGAAGTCCATGCTGGTGCCGCTGCTGAAGGCGCTCAACGGCATCGATTCCCTCCACTGGGTCCGGGTCCTCTACACCTACCCTGACACGGTGAACGAAGGGCTGCTGGACACCCTCGCCGAAGGCGAAAAGCTGATCCCCTATCTGGACATCCCCCTGCAGCACATCGACGACGACATTCTGCAGCGCATGCACCGCCGGGGCAGCGGGGCCTATATCCGCAGGCTCCTGGACTATCTCTATAAGAATTATCCCGATTTCACCCTGCGCACCACCATGATGGTGGGCTTCCCCGGGGAGACGGAATCGCAGTTTCAGACCCTGCTCGCCTTCCTGCGGGACTATCCCTTCGACCGGGTGGGCGCCTTCGCCTTCTCCCCCGAGGAGGGCACGAAGGCCGCGACGATGCCGGACCAGGTGCCGGACAAGATCAAGCAGGCGCGCCTTGCCGCCCTCATGGCCCAACAGAAGCCCATCTCTCTCGAGCGCAACCGGCGCTGGGTAGGGCGACAGACGGAGCTGCTGATCGAGGAACTGACCCACACCCATGCCGTCGGACGGACCCCCCGGGAGGCCCCGGACGTGGACGGCCGGGTGAAGATCCCCCGCAGGAGCTATCACGCCATCGGCGAATACGAGCCCATCGTGCTCACGGCTGCCGGAGAGTACGATATGAAAGGAGAAAGCCTGTGAAAGGAATGAATCTGCCCAACAAGCTGACCATCCTGCGCATCATTCTGGTGCCCTTCATCATCCTTTGTTTTTACCTGCCCCGCAGCTGGGGCATGTGGGTGGCGGTGGTCCTGTTCGTCGCCGCCGCTGTCACCGACACCGTGGACGGCCGCTACGCCCGGGCCCACGGCATGGTCACGGATTTCGGCAAGTTCATGGACCCCATCGCGGACAAGCTCCTGGTGAACTCCGTTCTGATCATGCTGACCGCTCAGGGTCTGGTACATCCCGTGGCGACCATCCTCTTCATCGCCCGGGAGTTCGTGATCTCCGGCCTCCGACTGGTGGCGGCGGGCAAGGGCGTGGTGCTGGCGGCCGGGAACCTGGGGAAGATCAAGACCACCTTACAGGACATCGCCCTGCCCTTTATGATGGTGAGCCACCTGTGGCTGCCCTTCAGGATCGTCGGCGTCGTCCTTCTCTACGCCTCCCTCGTCATGTCCCTGTGGTCCGGCTGGGACTACGTGTATACAAACAGAAAACTGATCGCACAGGAGTAATCTATGATCGCGGAAATCATTTGTGTCGGCACCGAGCTGCTCATGGGGCAGATCGTGAACACCAACGCCCAGTTTATGGCTGAAAAGCTGGCGCCTCTGGGCGTGGATCTGTACCGCCAGCAGGTGGTGGGCGACAACCCCCAGCGGCTCACGGAAGCGGTGCTCACCGCCCTGGACCGCTCGGACGTGGTGCTGTTCTCCGGCGGCCTCGGGCCCACGGAGGACGATCTCACCAAGGAGACCGTGGCGGCGGCCCTGGGGCTTGATCTCGTCCTCTATCCCGAGGAATGGGACCGGATCGTGGCCTACTTCAAAGGCCGCGGCCGGGCGCCCGCCCCCAACAACAAGAAGCAGGCCATGTTCCCTTCCACCCATTGCACCATCCTCCCCAACCCCCGGGGCACCGCCCCCGGCTGCCTCATGGAGAAGGACGGCAAGGCGGCCATCCTCATGCCCGGCCCGCCGAGGGAGCTTCGGCCCATGTTCACGGACTACGTGATGCCGTATCTCGAGCAGCGCAGCGGGCACAGGCTCTACACCCACATGCTCCGCATCTTCGGCAAGGGCGAGAGCGACGTGGAGTATGAGCTGAAAGATCTGTTCGACGCCCAGACCAACCCCACGCTGGCCACCTACTGCGAGACCGGCGAGGTGAAGCTGAGGATCACCGCCCAGGCAAAGACCGACGCCGAGGGCGAGGCCCTCCTCTCCCCCGTGGTCTCCGAGGTGGAGCGCCGCTTTGGGGACGTGGTTTACTCCGAGAACGACGAGGAGCTGGC
>CAMHDC010000091.1 GCA_946183765.1 uncultured Clostridia bacterium
CGTGCCCTTCGTGTTCCTGAACACCGGCCGGGCCTACCAGCCCATTCAGGTGGTGATCCCCGCCTCCGACGGGGAGACCGCCATCATCGAGGCGGCGGACAAAAACATCCACCTGAACCGGGGCTTGAAGTTCCAGTATCACGACGACGATGACGACGAACCGGCCGCCACGCCCACCCCGGCTTTCAGCCCGGCGCCGACCCCGGTGCCCACGCCTATGCCGCGGCCAACCCCCGTGCCCTGATTTCGGCAGAAGAGAGGCGCTTTTATGAGCATTGCAGAGAACATCCAAACGGTCCGGGAGAACATGGAAAAGGCCTGCCGTATGGCAGGGCGGGACATACGGGACGTGAAGCTCATCGCCGTCACCAAGTACGTGGAGGAGGCGCGGATCGCCGAAGCCTTCGCCTGCGGCCTCAAGACGGTGGGGGAGAACCACGCCCAGGAAGTCCGGGATAAGTTAACTTTTTATAAACAGTACGGGGCGGAGCTCCATTTTATTGGACAATTACAGAGCAATAAGGTAAAATACATCATCGGCAACGCTCGCCTTATCCAGAGCGCGGATCGGGAAAAACTGCTGGTGGACATCGATGCACAGGCCCGGAAGCTGGGCGTAATCCAGCCCATCCTGCTGCAGGTGAACATCGGCGGCGAGGCGCAGAAAGGCGGCGCGGATCTTCAGGACCTGCCCTATCTTTTGGAGCTGGCGTGCGGGCTGAAGAACCTTCGGGCGGAGGGCTTCATGTGCGTTCCCCCCGATGTGGACGCCGAAGCGGCCCGGCCCTATTTCGCCCGGCTTCGCGAGCTCAGAGAGAAGTATGGCGCCATGTTCCCGGAGCTGCCCCTCAGGGAGCTGTCCATGGGCATGAGCCACGACTACCCCCAGGCTATCCTGGAGGGCGCCACCATGGTTCGGGTGGGCACGGCCATATTCGGCAGGCGGAACAAACTGTAACAGGATCATTTAGGAGGGATGCACGTGGGTATCTATAATAAATTCCTTGATTTTATCGGCATCGAGGAAGCGGAGGACAAGCAGGAAGGGGATCTGTTCGAGGAGGACGTGGCCCCGGAGAAGGAGCCGTCAGGCCGTCGGCGTCCGCTGCTGGACCCCGAGCCCAAGAAGTCTGCCCGGGAGCCTCGGCTCCAGGGCGGCGGTGAAACGGTCCCCATGCCCAACGTGGCGGCCATGAAGATGATCGTCTACCATCCCGTGAGCTACGAGGACGCGCAGAACATCATCGACAACCTGAAGGCCCGCAAACCCGTGATCGTGAACATGGAGGAGCTGGATGTGGCGGCGGCCCAGCGCATTTTGGACTTCATCTCCGGCGCCATCTATGCCATCAACGGCACCATCGCCAAGATCAGCCGGGGCATCTTCGTGGTGGCCCCCAACAACTACGACGTGATCGGCAACGAGAGCGGCGAGTACGAGGATCTGTAACCCATTCACACAGGCAGCGGGCGGCATGGGCCGCCCTGCTTTTTTACGAGGTATATATATGATGACCGTGGAAGCGATCGCCAACAAATCCTTTCGCCGTACATTCCTCGGGTATGACCTGGAGGAGGTGGACGCGTTTCTGGACGAGATCATCCGCCAGATCCAGCAGATGGAGCAGGAACGCCGGGAGCTGACCGACACCATCGACTATCTGGTGGGCGAGCTCAAAAACGCGGGCATCGTCCCTATGGACCGGGAGACGGAATACGTGGCCGTGCCCGTGTCCCCCCATGCGGCCTTTGTGGAGGAGAAGGAAGACGAGTAGGAAGCCCATCAACCGCATACCCGTCGCCACCAGGGAGGAGATGGACCGCCTGTCCATGGACGCCCTGGACTTTGTTTATGTGTTGGGGGATGCCTACATCGATCACCCCAGCTTCGGCGCGGCCATCATCGCCCGGGTGCTCCAATCAAAAGGCTTTTCCGTGGGCCTCATCTGTCAGCCGGACTGGCACAGCGTGGACGATTTTCGGCGACTGGGCCGTCCGAAACTGGGCTTTCTGGTGTCCTCCGGCAATATCGATTCCATGGTGAACCACTATACTGCCGCGAAGCGTCCCCGATCCGAGGACGCCTATTCCGAGGGCGGCCTGGCGGGGAAGCGCCCGGACCGGGCCACCATCGTCTACGCCAATCGCTGCCGGGAGGCATTTCCCGGTGTGCCGGTGATCATCGGCGGCATCGAGGCCAGCCTTCGGCGCTTCGCGCATTACGACTACTGGGACGACAAGGTCCGCCATTCCATCCTCTACGACGCGGGGGCCGACCTGCTGCTGTACGGCATGGGGGAGCGGTCCATCGTGGCCCTGGCGGAGGCGCTGGACGGGGGCACGCCCATCCGGGATATCCGAACCATCCCCGGCAGCTGCTACCAGGCGGCCGCCCTGGACGGCCTTTCCGATTATGTAGTTTTGCCCTCCTATCAGGAGGTGTCTGCTGACAAGCGAAAGTATGCCCAGGCCTTCATGATTGAGGCCCAAGAGCAGGACAACCTTCGGGGCAGGACCCTGGTCCAGGCCCACGAAAAGGGGTATCTGGTCTGCAACCCGCCGTCGGCCCCTCTCACAAGGGAGGAACTGGACGCGGTATACGCCCTGCCCTTCACCCGCAAGCCCCATCCCATCTACAAGAAGTCCATCCCAGCTCTTTCGGAGGTAGCCTTTTCCCTGACCTCCTGCCGGGGCTGTTTCGGCGGCTGCAGCTTCTGCGCCCTAACCTTCCACCAGGGGCGGGTGGTCACCTCCAGGAGCGAGGAATCCCTGGTCAAGGAGGCGGAGGCCCTCACCAAGGACCCGGGTTTCAAGGGCTATATCCACGACGTGGGCGGGCCCACGGCCAACTTCCGTCATCCCGCCTGCCCCAAGCAGCTGAAGTCCGGCGTGTGTCCGGATCGCCAGTGCATCGGCCACGATCCCTGTCCGGTCATGAAGGCCCACGCGGATCAAAAGGAGTATGTCCATCTGCTCCGCCGCCTGCGCCAGGTGCCCGGCGTTAAAAAGGTCTTCGTCCGTTCCGGCGTCCGCTTCGACTACGCCCTCTTCGACAAGGACGACAGCTTTCTCAAAGAGCTGGTCCAGCACCACGTGTCCGGCCAGCTGAAGGTGGCCCCGGAGCACGTTTCGGAGCGCACACTGGCGGCCATGAACAAGCCTTCCCATGAGGTCTACGAGGCGTTCCTCAATAAGTACGCCCGCCTCAACAAACAGTTCGGCCTCAAGCAGTACGTGGTGCCCTACTTCATCTCCTCCCATCCGGGCTGCACCCTGGAGGACGCTGTGGAGCTCAGCGAATACCTGAAATCCATCAATCACCGGCCCGAGCAGGTCCAGGACTTCTATCCCACGCCGGGCACCGTGTCCACCTGCATGTATTATACCGGCCTCGATCCCCGGACCATGGAGCCTATCCACGTGCCGAAAGGGGAGGAGAAGCGGATGCAGCGGGCCCTCATGCAGTACTGGCTCCCCCAGAACCGACCTCTGGTGGAGAAGGCTCTGCGCCTGGTGCATCGGGAGGACCTGATCGGCCGGGGCGGACGCTGCCTGATCCCGGAGCGGGGGCGGCCTGCGGAGCCAAAAGTTACGAAAAAAAAGGGAAAACCCGGCAAGAATGTGGTTGACAAACGGCCGCGAAGCAAGTAGAATACACTTTGGTTGATTTTGAGGGGTGCGCTATGGAACTGTCCATTCATCAGGCGGCGAAGCAGCTGGGCGAGGTCTTTCCCTATGCCTGGCAGGGCACGCTGAAGGAGCAGACCTACGGCGGCCGCACCGTTCGCTTCGTGGGCGACGCCACGCTGAGCGGCACGGTGGTGGGCGACGCCGAGGGCTTCACCGTCACCGGCGACGCCAAGGTTACGCTCTCGTCTGTATGCGCCCGCTGCAACGAGCCCTTTGAGGAGCCCTTCGCCTTTTCCTTCGAGGACCGATTCGTCAAGGCGGTCTTCCACAAGGAGGAGGACGAGACCTATCCCTTCGAGGGCGAAACCATCGACCTAAGCCAGGCATTCATGGACGAGTTCTTCTTGCAACTCCCCATGGTGAGCCTGTGTAAGCCCGATTGCAAGGGCCTGTGCCCCGTGTGCGGCATCGATCTCAACCGTTTCCGGTGCAACTGCGCCGAGAAAACCAGAAACAGCGCCTTTGATGCGCTAAAAGCATTGAGTTTTGAGGATAAGGAGGTGTAATCATGGCAGTACCAAAGAGAAAAACGTCCAAGGCACGCAGAGATTCCCGTCGTTCGGCGAACAATAATCTGACGGCCCCCACCCTGGTGGAGTGCCCCCAGTGCCACGAGCTGAAGCTCCCCCACGCGGTTTGCAAGAAGTGCGGGTACTATGATGGCGAAAAGGTCATCGACATGGATAAGAAGGACAAGAAGGAAGCCTGACATCCGTGATTACAACCGACTGAAGCAACGAAGAAAGCTCTGTCATGGAGCTTTTTTTGTTTGCTCCGTCCTGCGGCCATCACCAGTGTCATCTGAGCCCTTCTACCTCCCGGCGTCATCCTGAGCGAGGCCGCTGGCCGAGTCGAAGGACCTCTGAACGCAAAAGCTTATACAATAGAAAAGCAACTCTTTATGGCCAGCACCGTTCAGAGATCCTTCGCCTGCGGCTCAGGATGACAATGAGGAGAGGAGAGCATGCCTTTTTTATCTGATGTAGGGGACGGGCTTGCCCGTCTCGCTACTCAACGTCGAAACCTTCAAGTTCTCCTTGATTCAGACCCGTCGCTATGGTATAATTACTTTGATACACAAACGGAGCCTTGCGTTTTTCGTGTGTGGTTCCGTTTGGACCATGTATTTTTTGTTCAGGGAGGACAGCAGAGTGAAGAGGGCGGCGATATTGGCTTTGGTTTTCCTGATGGCGATCGCTGTATGCGGATGTTCCAGCAGTGATTACAAAAAAGCCATGGCACTTTTGGAACAAGGGCAATACGAGGAAGCGCAGGCTGTTTTTGAGCAATTAGACGACTACAAGGACAGCAAAGAACAGATCAGCAACTGCAGGCAAAGAAAGGCGCAGACGCTGATCGACGCTATCGGAAACGTATCCCTGAACAGTGAAGCACAGAGCTTTTTTAATGGCTTAGATGAAAAAGAGAAATCAGCGGTCGAAAACCGAGCTGTTCTTGAGAAGGCGATCAACGATTATTTACTTCTGTCCATAAAGGATCAGGCTGATGCAGCCGCGAAAGAGAAGATCGAGGCAACGTATACAAGAGGAACATATACAGGATGCGATGTTTCCAAAATCAATTGCATCACTGACGCTTTTATTGAAAATGGGTCCGTAAAGGGCATCGTTTACGGTACATTTCGAGTGGCTGTACCATACGTTACAGGGGCAGACAAGGAATTTCGATACGCTTTAGAAGGTCAGACCAACGGGTTGAAGGCCAGCGTGTCTTTGTCTCCCTATAAAGACGAGAATATGTCGATCGAAGACAGGATCTCGGAGGATTGCATTGATCGTGCGAACAGAGAAATGAAGGAAATCGTATCTTTATCTAATTCTTCCCTCACTTCTGTTAAGCTCTATTATCTTGAAACAGCATCAGCTAAAGTGAAATACAATAGTTCCACAGGAAAATATGCATGCGAGGTCACTGCCAAGTACACAATGGTCATTAAGGAAGCGAAGGAGCATCAATGGTATTTCTATTATGTGGGGCAAGCAGATGAAAATAAGATTACTAAAGAAGAATCCCATAATGGGACGGAAAAGGATGAGGTATTCTGGAAGGATAAATAGCAGCGATCTTCCGTTGCCGCAGCCATATGCTGTTTGGGCACTTCCATGAAGAAAACAGTCCATTGATTCGGGCAGGGGGCCGAAAACTCCCTGCTTTTTCTTTCCTTGAAAACCTGCCTGAACTGTGCTATCCTAAGCGTATAATGGATAGGTATGTGCAGGGAAAAACGATCACACGGGTGGAAAAAGATTCCCCGGCGGCCCGGGAGGGGCTGCGGGCGGGGGATCGGCTGCTGTCCGTCAACGGGGAGCCGGTGAAGGACCTGATCGAC
>CAMHDC010000092.1 GCA_946183765.1 uncultured Clostridia bacterium
CCCAAACGGGTCCGGGGTGAATGACGGGCGGCGGCGCCGCTGTCCCTGCAAGCATAGCGTTTGTCATGACGTCCGCGCTTGCCGGGTACGCCCCGGACCCCTATGCCGCTTTTCGCGGGAAAGGAAACGAAGAAATGCGTACACGCAATCGAGCCGTTCAGGTGTATCTGAACGAGAAAGAATATGAAAAGCTGGAGCAGCTGAGCCGGTTCAGCGGGAACTCTCACTCCGCCGTCATCCGGAAGCTGATCACAGGAAAGGAAATCCGGCAGCGGCCTGACCTAAACTTTCGGGCCCTGGCCATGGAGATCAGCGCCATTGGGAACAACCTGAATCAGATCGCCCGCCGGGCGAATCAAATGCAGGTGACCACCGCTGACCTGAAGGAAGCAAAGCTGCTCATGAGGGAGATCAACGACCGGATGAAGGCCGCGGGAGGTGACTGGGCATGATGGGAAACCGAACCAATAAGAATCCTGACGCACTCCTCCCCGGCGAGCGGGTCCAGGCTGTCAGTCTGGACAGCATCCGCCCCTTCCGCGGTCACCCGTTCCAGGTACGGGAGGATGCTGAGCTGGAATCGCTGAAGGAGAGCATCCGTCTCAACGGCGTGATCTCCCCGGCGGTGGTACGGCCGCTGCCAGACAAAGGGTATGAGATGATCTCCGGCCACCGGCGCATGGCCGCCTGCCGGGCGCTTGGTCTGGAGAAGATGCCGGTGATCGTCCGGGAACTGGATGACGACACTGCCACCCTCATGATGGTGGACGCCAACCGGCAGCGGGTGAAGGTGCTTCCCAGCGAGAAGGCGTTCGCCTACCGGATGCGGATGGAAGCCTTGCAGAAGCGCGGACATTATGTCCGCACCATGGAGAAGGAGACCGGTGAGAACTTCAAACAGGTCCAGAGATACATCCGTCTCACTTACCTGATCCCGGAGCTGTTGTCACTCGTAGACGACAGCAGGATGGGCATTATCCCGGCTGTAGAGTTGTCATATCTGACGGAAGAGGAACAGGGGTATGTTCTGCAGGCCATAGAAACGGAGGGGATGATCCCCTCCGTGGCCCAGGCGAAGGAGATGCGTGCCTGCGCGGCCAGGGGCGAGCTGGACCTGGAGAAGCCGCTGGACATCCTATACGCCGGCAAGGGAAAGCAGCGGGAGCGGCTGATCCTGTCCATGGACAGGCTGTCACCCTTCTTCCCGGCGGACGCCACGCCCAGGGAGATCGAGAACGAGCTGGTATCCCTGCTCCGTCAGCGGGAACGGGTGAAAACTCATCACCATGAGCAAGGGCGGTAGCCAGACTTGCAAATGAGTTATTTGTTCGGTAACAATACTAATATCCTGAAGAAGAGAGGAATCAAAAATGGCAGCGATAAAAAAGCGCGGAGATAAGCGATATACCCGCACTATCACTATCGGGCGACAGTCTGACGGAAAACCCATTCGCAAATTTGTGTATGGCAAGACCATTAAAGAAGTGGAGATGAAGGCCGCTCAGGCAAAGATTGAGCTCCAAAACGGAACGCTCTCCGTAAACGATAAAGCCAAGTTCATAGACATCGCCCATGAATGGGTCGATTTGATGCACCCTGATGTTCAGCCGCATACCCGGAAATGGTATCATTCCATGATCGATCGGCATTTGGCTCCGTTGCATCAGATCGAATTGAAAAAACTGAAGCCGAGGGATCTGCAGATGATTCTGAAAGATGTCTATGATAAGGGTTTTTCAGATAAAATGCTTCAGGATATAAAAATCATTGCAGCGGCAATTTTGAACTACGCTATTGAAAACGACCTGTTGTTCCGAAATGTTTTCAGCCACGTATCGGTGCCAAAACGCGGCAAAGCAAAACGTCAACCCATCACCGAGGAACAGCGTGAACTGATTCTGCACACGTGGACGGGACATCGCATGGGAGTGCCGGTGCTCGTTATGCTTTTTTGCGGGCTGAGGAAAGGGGAGATGGTAGCCCTCACCTGGAATGATGTGGACCTTGAACAGCAGACGATCTCTGTCACAAAATCAGCCGTTTTCAACGGGAACCGATCTGAGATCAAATGCCCCAAGACAGAGGCGGGAAATCGGATAGTGCCTTTACCGGATTTGTTGGTCCCCATCCTTCGCGATGCAAAGAAAAAAGGTTCTCTCTATGTGTGTCCTTCAGCGGACGGGCAAAGAATGACGGAAACTGCCTGGAATACTTCCTGGAACTCCTATCTCCATTACCTGAATATCCAGGCGGGTGGCAGAGACGCCAGTCGAAGCAGGCCTAAACTCGTCGTGGTAGACAGATTCACCGCTCACCAACTGCGGCATACGTATGCTACCATGCTCTACGACGCTGGTGTGGATGTAAAGTCTGCTCAGGACATGCTGGGGCATGCCGATGCTTCCGTGACCATGGGCATATACACCCATCTGTCAGCACAGAAAAAAGCGAAGGCCGTGGCTGCATTGAATCAACATATTACGGAAAACGTAACTCCGATCGTAATGAACGCACAGTAAGGTATGGGCCAATTATCCCTGGGCACCCAAGGAAAACTCTCTTGGGTGCCCACACCCGGAGTCGCCGAGGCTAGGGCAATAAGACCGAGGATCACGGCGCGGACCTTCTGCCGCTGGAACGGGGGTAAAAGGGATCGGAACAAGCAAAGCGAATGGGCGGACGAAAACGCAAATGCGCTTCTCGGAAAGAATTTGTGTTCTCGTATAATGGAAGCAGAAACAATGAGGAAAGTGGGGAGATACTATGACCATACCGGAACGGATCGACGCGGCCAATCAGAAGGTGCTGGATATCTTCACCAAAGCAAAGCCCATCTGGAAGGATGTGCTGCCTGCGGGACAGGTGGTGCCGGGCTTGACGAAGAACATGGTGCTGATCCCCGGCCCGCCCATCGCTTTGGATAAACTGCCCATCCCCTTGAAGACGGCGGCCTGCGGCGCGGCGGTCCATGAGGGATTGGCCAAGGATATAGACGAAGCCTGGCAGATGGCGCTCAGGGGGGAGATCGTCATCGAGCCCGCCCAGAACCACAACTGCTCCAACGCCGCCTCCATGGCCACCTCCTACAGCATGCCCGTGTTCGTGGTGGAGGACGCCACCTACGGCGGCACCGGCTTTTGCACCATCCATCCCGGCCCCTCCCCGCGGGTGCTCCGCTGGGGCCTCTACGGGCCGGACGTGGAGGAAAACCTGCGGTGGCTTCGGGACGACTTCGGCCCCATCCTGGGCGAAGCGGTCCGCGCTTCCGGGGGCATCGATCTAGTCGCCATCCTGGCCAAGACCGCCGGTATGGGCGACGAAAACCACAATCGGCAGCCCGCCTCCTCCATGGCACTGGCCCTGCAGCTCATTCCCTGGATGCTGGAGGTGGACCATCCCCGCATCAAGGAGAACATCACGGCCCTGGCGAAGAACGACCGCTTCTTCCTCCAGCCCCTGATGGCGGGCGTGGAGGGCATCATGGCCACGGCCAAGCAGGTGCCCCTCTCCACCGTCATGGTGGGTATGGGCGGCAACGGCGTGGAGTTCGGCATCCAGATCGCCGCCACCGGCAACGCCTGGTACACGGCGCCCGCGCCGCTGATCCTGGGCACGTTTTTGAACCCCACCTACACGGTGAAGGACATGCTGGGCTACATGGGCGACAGCTGCGTCACGGAGGTCTACGGCCTGGGCGGCATGAGCGCCATCGCCGGGCCCTCCTACTTGCGCATGACCGGCTCCACCTTCGCCGAGGCCAAGGAACGCACGGAGAAGGCCCGCCGGGTCTCCCTGGGCGAGCACAGCTTCGACCCGGTCCCCTGGGACGGCTATCGGGGCTCCCCGGTGTGCGTGGACGCCCGCAAGGTGGTGGGCCTCAACGTGCTGCCCATCAGCCACGGCGGCTCAGGGTTGAAGACAGGCGGCCAGGCAGGGGCCGGGGCGGCGGAACTGCCCTTCGAGTGCTTCAAAAAGGCGCTGATCGCCGTGAGCAAACTGGTGAAATAAAAGGAGACGGCCATGTACTGGATCATTGAAAAAGGACACTATATCGATTCTTTGGAATCCCTGTTCGCCACCACCGTTTTGAACGAGCAGCCCGGCATCCGGCGGGCCCTGGTGGGCATGGCCACGGGGCCGGCAAAGCTAATCTTGAAGGACGTGGGCCTGGTGAACGAGGAGCTTCTTGCCTGCAGCGACGCCGATTACGTGATCGTGGCCGAGGCGGATTCCCAGGAGGCCTTCGAAGCCGCCGTGGACGAGATGCGCCGGGTCATGAAGCAGAACAACGCCGTGGAGGCGGAGGAAAGCTATGCCACCGTGGCCGATGCCGTGGCGGCCCATCCCAAGGCCAATCTGTGCTCCATCGCCGTCCCCGGGGAGTATGCCCTGGAGGAGGTCAAAAAGGCCCTGAACGCCGGGCTCCATTGCTGCGTGTTCAGCAACAACGTGCCTTTGGAGGACGAGCGGCAGATGAAGGAGCTGGCCCGGGAGAAGGGGCTCCTTTGCATGGGGCCGGACTGCGGCGTGGCCAACATCAACGGCGCCGCCCTGGTCCTCTCCAGCATCAACGCCCGGGGGCCCTTCGGCATCGTGGGCGCTTCCGGCACCGGCATCCAGCACGTGGCCGCCATCCTGCACGAGGCGGGCAGCGGCGTCAGTCAGACCATCGGCACTGGCGGCAACGATTTGAAGGAGCCCGTGGGCGGGCTCATGATGCTCTGCGGCATCGACGCCCTGGAGGCGGACCCCGAGACCGAATACATCATCCTCATCTCCCGCAAGCCGGCGGAATCCGTGCTGCAAAAGGTTCTGGATCGGATCAGCCGGTGCAAAAAGCCCCGGGTGGTCCTGTTCATGGGCTGCGAGCGGGCGCGTATCGAAGCAACCGGCGCCATCTGGGCGGAGAATCTGGACGACTGCGGCCAAAAGGCGCTGGGGCTCATCGGGAAGTCCGCCGAGTTTGAGACGGAGGCCCAACTGGACGCCATGGCCGCCGAGGCCGTCAAGGGTATGGCCCCCGAACAGAAATACGTCCGGGGCGCCTTCTCCGGCGGCACCTATATGGACGAAGCGGTCCATGCCATGGAGGCCGTCATCGGCCCCATCTACGCCAACAATCCCAACGCCTCCCCCCTGCAGCTCCCCGATCTTAACAAGAGCATGGAGAACACCTGCATCGACTACGGTGAGGAGGAATTCACCCAGGGGCGTCCCCACCCGGCCATCGACGCCGGGGTACGCAAGCCCGCCATTCTCAGGGAGGCCGCCGACCCGGAGGTAGCGGTCATCCTGCTGGACTTCATCCTCACCCCGCCGGGCCACCCCGACCCCGCAGGCTACGTGCTGGACGATGTCCGTCGGGCCCAGAAGATGGCCCGGCAGCGGGGCGGCCGCATCGCCTTCGTGGCCTCCGTGCTGGGGACCACGGCGGATTTCCAGAACATCGACGACCAGCGCCGCAAGCTCATGGAGACCGGCGTGCTGGTGTGCTCCACCAACTATAAAGCCGCTCAGCTGGCGGCCAAGATCATTCGCTTGAAGAAGGAGATCGGATAAATGGATTGCAGCAAGATTTTGGAACTCTTCCAGTCGGAGCTGGTGGTGGTGAACGTGGGGCCCAAATCCTTCGCCAACGCCCTCATTCGCCAGGGTTACCAGGCCGTGCAGGTGGATTGGACGCCGGTGGCCGGGGGCGACAAGGAGGCCCAGGCCCTCATCGAGCTGCTGGGGATGTGAAGCGATGATCGTATTGGCCTGCAACGTGGGGAGCACCTCCCTGAAATTCAAGGTATACGACATGCCCCGGGGCGCAGTTTTGGCCCGCGGGGCCGTGGAGCGGGTGGGGTCCCGGGACGATGCTCTGTTCCGCTACAGCAACGAGGATACAGGGGCCGGGACGGACCTGGATCGTCAGGATATCGCCACCTACGAGGTGGGCATCCGCAAGTTCCTCGCCTGCCTGACGGACGAGGGGATGGGAGCGCTCGGCTC
>CAMHDC010000093.1 GCA_946183765.1 uncultured Clostridia bacterium
TGTCGGTGGCTTTGGCGAAGCGGGGCTTTGCCGTCACCGCCATGGACCTCTCCCCTCTGCCCCTTCGGTATCTTCGGGCAAACGCGGACCGGGCGGGCGTCCGGCTCACCATCCGGACGGGGGACGTCTTCGCCCTGCCGGAGGGCGAACTGTACGACAGCGCCGTGTTCTGCTTCTTCGGCAGCGTGACAGAGATCCTGAACTGGGCCAAAGGACACTGCCGGGACCGGCTGATCCTCTTCAAAAAGAACTGGAGCACCCACCGCTTCACCCGGGATCCGGGGGTCCTCCGCAAGTACACCTATCCGCTGACCTGCGCGGAATTGACGCGTCTGGGCGTGCCCTTCGAGGCCGAGGTCTTCGACGTGGACATGGGCCAGCCCTTCCGGAATCTCTCCGACGCCGTCCGGTTCTTCCGGCTGTACGACCCGACGGAGGCCATGCCGGAGGCGGAGGTCCTATCCCGGCTCACTGAAACCGGGGACAACGCTTTCCCCTACTATCTGCGCGCTGTTCGGCCCGTGGGCATGATCGTCATCCGGGCCCAGGATATACCACGATGAGGAGGAAATGAAAATGAAACGCCTTTTTGCTCTGCTGCTGGCGGCTCTGACGCTGCTGTCCATAGCCTGTTCCGGGTCTCTCGCGGCGCAAACGCCCCAAACCCGGGCCTTCACCGACTCGGTGGGCCGGACGGTGGAGATCCCCTATTCCATCGACAAGGTGGCCGTAAGCGGCCCCCTGGCCCAGATCGTCCTCTTCGCCCTGTGCCCGGACCGGCTGGCAGGCATCGCCGGCAAATGGGATAAGACAGCCGAACAGTTCTTCGACAGAAAGTACTATGACCTGCCCGTCCTGGGCCAGCTCTACGGCGGCAAGGGCGAGCTGAATCTGGAGACCCTCTTAACCAGCGGCGCCCAGATAGTCATCGACGTGGGCGAGCCCAAGAAGACCATCGTGGAGGATTTGGACGCCCTGCAGGAGCAGACCGGCATCCCCTTCGTCCACATCACCGCCTTGACCGCCTCCATGGGCGACGCCTACCGGAAGCTGGGCGAACTCCTGGATATGCCCGCAGAGGCCGAAGCCCTGGCCGCCTACTGCGACCGAATCTATGCCCGGACGTTGGAGATCGCGGGCGCTGCGGAGAAGAAAAACCTGCTGTACATCACCGGGGATCAGGGCCTGAATGTCATCGCCCGGGGGAGCTACCACGGGGAGATCATCGACCTCCTCAGCAACAACCTGGCCGTAGTGGAGAGCCCCTCGTCGAAGGGCACGGGCAACGAGGTGGATATGGAACAGATATTGCTTTGGAACCCGGACGTGATCCTCTTCGCCCCCGACAGCATCTACGCCGACGTGGCCGCCCGCCCCGAATGGCAGACCGTCTCCGCCATCCAAAGCGGCGCATACTACGAGGTGCCCTTCGGCCCCTACAACTGGATGGGCTTCCCGCCCTCGGTGCAGCGGTATCTGGGCATGATGTGGATGTCCCAGCTTCTCTACCCCGAAACGGCCCGATACGATCTTTATGAGGCGGTAAAAGAATACTTTGGGCTGTTCTATCACGCTGACATCACCCGGGATCAGTTCGACGCCCTGGTGCAGCATTCCATGGGCGCTCAGGCGGCCCTGGCCCCCGCGGCGTAACGCTATGGACGAAAAGCGGCACATCCTCATCTCAGGCGAACGGGGCGTGGGCAAGAGCACGCTGATTAAAAGGCTGTTGGAGGCCTGTCCCCGGCCCCGATACGGGTTCGTCACCAAGATGCGCCCGGCGGGCCCGGACGGGTTCCGCCCCATCTACATCCACCCAGCAGGGCAGCTCCCGGGGGAATGGGTCTTCGGGGAGGAAAACTGCATCGGCGTCTGCGACAGCCGGACCCATCGGCCCCGACTGAACGTGTTCAATACCCTGGGCGTTCAGTACATTCGGGACGCCCGGCCGGACGGCATCCTGATCATGGACGAGCTGGGGTTCTTCGAAGCCGGAGCGGAGGCGTTCACCGCCGCCGTGCTGGAGGCGCTCTCAGGGGACGTTCCCGTGATCGCCGCCGTGAAGAGCCGCAGGGACGTGCCCTTTCTCAACGCCGTCCGCGCCCATCCCAGGGCGGAGGTGTTCCCCATCACCCCGGATAACCGGGACGAGCTGTACGAAACTCTCCTGTCCCGCATACAGCGCCTGTAAGCCAAAAAAGAGAAAAAGCCTCGACAGCGAGGCTTTTTTCATGCTTGCGTTGGGTTAGGGCTCCGCCGGAGGATCGGTGATGGCGGGGGTGGCGGTGGGCACGGGCTCATCGGCGATGTAGGCCGTCAGGCCGTTGAAGATGCCCTCGCACAGCTGGTCCATGAAGGTCTCGTCCTGCAGGTTGTTCTTGTCCTTGGTGTTGTCCCAGTTGCCCAGGATCAGCAGGGCGCAGGGGCAGCCGCAGCCGGAGGCCACGGAGTCGGACTTGGTCTCCACGCCGTTGCCCTTGCCGTTCTGCTTGCGCATGCCGGTGGCCACGGTGTAGCCGTCGATCAGCTTTTGGGCAAAGCTCTGATTGCCCTTGGCGGCCTGGGCATAGCAGGCGGAGGTCTTGCTGTTGATGTGGTTGCACATGAGGCGGATCACATAGGTGCAGTTGGCGTTCTTGAAGATGCGAGCCCGCTCCTCGTTGGTGAGCTCGCCCTTGGTCTCCTCCGTCCGGCTTAGGACCACGGTGGCGCCCTGGCTCTCCAGATACCGCTTCAGATGGTTGGCCAGGACCAGGTTGTTGGCCGCTTCGGAACTATACTTGGAGGTGCTGTCCCGGGCGGCGTCGATGCCGATGATCTGGCCGTAGAGGGCCGCGCCGATATTGCCCGCGGGACCGGCGGTCACGAAGGCGGAGGGCGCCGGGCTGGGCGTGGACACGTCGGGCGTGCCCAGGGCGGGGGTCTCCTTCACCTCCGGCGTGGGGGTGTGGGTGGGCAGCAGCTCGTCCTTGGGCTCCCGGGAGGGCTCCACGGTGGGCGTAGCCATGACCTCTTCCTGGACGGCCGTGCGCATGGCCTTCACCACGCCGGGACCGTTCTTGATGGCCCAGGAGATGCCGAGATACAAGCCCGCCAGCAGCGCCAGGCACACCAAACAGAACAGGCTGAACCCGATGGGGTTGCCGATGCGCAGGACCCGTCTTCTCTTCTTGATCTGTTTCATAGTCGTTCCCTTTCATTTTGGGATGGTGCCATTGTATCATCTTGTTTCGGGCCTGTGTGTCGAAAAACGAAAGGTTAACAAAAAAGATAAAATAAAAACAAGTTTTCTCCACAGCGGACAGAAAATGTGGTATAGTTTTCCTGTTATGGAAGATATGCTTTCCAACTGCACATCCCTCCGGTCCGTCTGCTTCACCGGGCACCGGGACCTGCCGCCCCTTCGATCCGCCGCCTATCGGCAGCTGGTGGCAAACACGGAAAGTGCCATCCGCCGCGCCTTCGACCGGGGCGCCCGCCGATTCTATTCCGGGGGCGCGGAGGGGTTCGATCTGCTGTGCGGAAGGCTGGTGCTGCTGGAACGGGAACGGCATCTCGACGTCCAGCTGGTGCTACTGCTCCCCTACACGGGCTTCGGGGACCGGTTCAGCGCCCAAGACAAGGCGGAGCTCCTGCGGCAGAAGAAGGAAGCCGAGGAGGTGCTCTACCTCTCGAACCACTACTTCCCCGGGTGCATGGCCCTTAGAAACCGGCAGCTGGTGGAGGACGCGGAGCTGTGCATCGCCTATCTCACCCGCGCCCCCAGCGGCACCGCCCAGACCGTGGGCTACGCCAAGGAAAAGGGGATCGAAATCGTCTACGTATGAAAAAAGGACCGGCGGACCGGTCTTTTTTATTATCTACACAAGCGCGGTGTAGCCGCGCTCACGCAATCTGCGAAGGAAGAACATGCGGCTTCTGATCCGTCAAATCCAGCGACATATGCGGTGGATTTGACACTCTGCAGTTCTGGTCGCAATCATAGATTGCTCCCCGCTCCGCTACAAACGTGCCACAGGCACGTTTGTTTAACGCATCACGTGCCTGGTGGGCCCAAAGGGCCATAGGCAAGAGCTGGAAGCGGAGCGAAGGCGGAGCCTCAGTTTGGTGAATCCATACGGATTCGCCAAACTGAATCATTTTTTCGGTGCAGGCGGCGGCGTGGCGTTGACGAACTCCACCTCCAGCGGCACGTCCTCGATGGTCCAGTTGTCCGTGTAGGGGCTGCCGCCGGGGACAAGCCCAGTGACTATCTTGGGCGGTTCGGCCAGCTTCAGCTGCTCCCGGATGGCCTTGGTCTCCATATCGTTCTTGCTGCCCTGACGGATCTCCACCTCCGTGCCGTAGGCACAGTTGTAGAAGATCCAGCGGGCGTCGGGCACGGGCAGGCGGATGCAGCCGTGGCTGTCCTGGGTCCCCAGCTTCAGATACTTGTCCACATACAGGCTGTTCAGATCCTTTTGTCCGTTCCGGGCGCCCCGATGGTACACCACGGAATGGAAATAGGTGCGGGACACGATCAGCGTCCAATACTGGGCGGAGAAATCGCCGCTGGCGAAGGTACCGAAGCGGAGGCGGCACTCCTTCAGGGGGAAGGTGCCGATCTTGGTGAGACCGTTCTTGGCGCTGCCGGTGGAACAGAGCATGTACCGGACGGGCACGGTGTACTCGCCGTTGGCGTCCTTCTTGAAGGCCATGACCACCTGCCAGGTCACGTCCACGATCAGCTTATAGGTGTCCGGGGCCGGATAGCCCTTGGGCATGATGGGATCGATGCCCTCCGTTTCGTAATAGCTGTCCTCCAGCCCCCCCACCAGCTCCTCGAAGGTCATGTTCACCGTTGGCGCATAGTAGGAGAAGGGGATGGGCGACACCGTGGGCGTAGGCGTTGGCAGGGGCGTGGCCGTGGGCGTGGGGCTGGGCTGGGGCGTCTGCGTAGGCTCGGGGGTGTTGGCCGCCACCACCAGGGTCTGCCGCTGGGGCTCCGCCGTAGGCGCGGCTGTCAGCGGGGCCTGGGTGGGCTCCGCCGTGGGGATGCTTTCCGATTGTATGGCCTGGGCCGTTTCCTTGGGCCCGCAGGCCCCCATAAGGAGGCACAGCAGAGCCAGCAGGACGGCGCTCCAGCGTTTCAGGTTCACCGTTTGACTGTCCTTTGGTAAAAATCGTGGGTATTGTACCACGGCAGAACGGCCCCCACAAGCCAAATCCTGTCAAATTCCTGCAAAATATCTATGAACTCAGGCGATTTCAGCCTTCGCCGCCTCGACAGCCTTCGTCAGCTGGTCGGCGCAGGAGGTGAAGTTGGGGCCGCAGGTGTTGCCCTTGAGCAGGGCGATGACCTGGTCCGCGTCCATGCCCTCCACCAGCTTGCCGATGGCCTTCAGGTTGCCGTTGCAGCCGCCGGTGAAGACCACGTTGTGGAGCTTGCCCTCCTCCAGGTCGAAGTTGATCTCGCTGGAGCAGACGTTCTTGGTTTTGTAGCGATAGTGCATGGGTTTATTTCCTTTCTGTTGATTCTGAAACTGATTCCGGCCCGGCAGCGGCCGGTTCCGCCTTTTTCGCGCCCCAGGTCATGATCCACCGATGCCAGGGCTTCTCCCACAGGTACGTGAGGGCCGTCGCCAAAAGGAACGACAGGCCCAGGGCCTCCGCCGTCAGGAAGATCTGCATCTTGGTCCCCGCCGCGGCCACGTCCGCCCCGCTCTGGAACCCCAGGCTCATGCGCAGCAGAACGATCAGCCGCTGATGGTAGAGGTACAGATTGTAGGAAACGGCCCCCAGGAACCGGGCCGCGGGGTTGGAGAAAAGCCACCTGAGCGGCTTCAGCGACAGGGCCGCGCTGACGAGGAACAGGGTGAAGCACAGGGAGAGGCCGATCCGGTTTTCCAGCTGCCAGATCTGCTTGTCCTCCCGATACATCTGGGCGGACACGATCTCGT
>CAMHDC010000094.1 GCA_946183765.1 uncultured Clostridia bacterium
TTGTTGCCGCTTTTTCTTTTCAGTGAAAAGAAAAAGCGGCGCAAAAAGAAAAGCTTAAGAAGAATTATTGCAATTCTCGCTTAAGCTTTTTATCTTCTTAAAGTTCTTTGGTTGCACCTTTCTTTCAAGAAAGGTGCGTGCTTTATTTGATTCCTCTTAAGTAAGCTTCCACTTCACTTCTGATCGGTATCGAAGGCGCGGCCCCCCGCCTCTGGACGGACAGGGCTGCGGCCGCGGCGGCCAGGCGCAGGGCGGCGGCATACGAGAGGTTTTCCGCCAGGGCGGCGGCGTAGTAGCCCAGGAAGCAGTCCCCGGCGGCGGTGGTGTCCACGGCCTCCACGGGGAAGGCGGGCTGAAAAATGAGCTCCGACCCGGTCCAAAGGGACGCGCCCCGGCTGCCCCGGGTCAGCAGGATCTTCTGCTGCGGGCAGGCGGCTTTCAGGGCGTCCATGTCCCCGGCGAGGGCCCTGGCTTCGCCCTCGTTGACGATCAGCGTGTCGATAAGCCCCAAGGGCAGCGATTTTACCGATGCATCCATGGGCGCGGGGTTGAAGAAGATGCGCAGGCCCTTTTCAAAAGCCCGGCGGATGATATAGTCGAGACCGTTGATCTCGTTCTGCAGCAGCAGGATGTCCCCGGGGCCCACCTTCTCCAGGGCGATCCCCACGGTTTCGGCGGTGACGGCCCGGTTCGCGCCGCCCAGGATGAGGATGGCGTTCTCCCCTTGGGGCGACACCTGGATGACGGCGTGGCCTGTGGGCACGTCCACCCGGGCCACGGCAGACACGTCCGCCCCGGCGTCCCGCAGGAGGTCCAGAAGCATATCCCCGTCCGCGCCCACGGCGCCCCCGTGCAGGACCTCCGCCCCCGCCCGGGCCGCGGCCACGGTCTGGTTCAGGCCCTTGCCCCCCGGGAATACGTCCCGGCGGCCGGAGAGCAGGGTCTCCCCCGCCGTCACGAAATGGGGCACGGCGTACACATAGTCCAGGTTCAGGGAACCGATGTTCAAGATCTTCGCCATGTCATCCTCCTACATTCTTGCCATCTCGTGGTTGTCGTAGGCCGGGTTGTCGGTCACCTCCCGGATGACGTGCAGGTTCTCCGGGATATGGACCTCGGCGTCGGGATCGGAGAGCTCGATCTGAAGCATGGCCACGTCCTTCCAGGTGGGGTACAGATCCACCTCGAAGGACTGTACGTCGTCCACCAGGCAGTAGCGGGTCTTGCGGATGGGCCGGCAGGTGGGGTCCGCCTCCATGAGCAGGGAGAAATACTCCTCCTGGCTGAGCCGCTCCTCCACCTCCATGCGCCCGCCGTCGGGGGCGTCCCGCTGGGTGGTCTTGTAGTAGATGTAGCTGCCGCCGGTGCCCCGCATGCAGATGCGGCGCTCCTCGTCCCGGTAGGGGGTGAGGTAGGTCTGGATGATCTCCACCCGCTGGCAGTTGGGGTTGTTGTTGAGCCACTCGAGATCCGGGTACTTGATGAGGTACCGCCGGGCGTGCTCCATGGGCTCCGGCTCCCCGAGAGCCGCCATGACCTCCTTCAGGAGGCGGAGCATCTTGCCGTTGAAGTCGGTGGAGTTGTCGATGATCCGAAGGTGCGGGTGCCCCGCCCAGGCGGCCAGGGTCTTTTCGTCCAGGTCGATGGCCTCCTCCGGGGTCTCGGTGCGGGCGGTGTTGTTGGCGGTGGTGTAGAAGGGCAGGGCTCCCTTGGCCGCCGTGACCAGGTGGAAGACGGCGTCGTACTTGTCCCGGAAGCTCACCTCGTCCAGATCCAGCTCCTTCAGGATGCTGGCGAACTCCTCCGGCGCCATATAGGGCTTGTCGTCCATGGAGCCCCGATCGTGGACGATGACCACGTTGTCGTTGGAAAGGGCCTCCGCCGCCCGGCGGTAGAGCCGCTCCCGCTCCAGCTGGTAGCGGACCTGGATGCGCTGGAAGGCGAAGTTGTCCTTGCAGTTGTAGCTGGAGATACCGCCGTTGGCGAGCTCCGTGAAGGTCTCCGTCAAGAAGATCACCGCGTAGCCCGCGCTGGTCAGGGCGTTCTGCAGCCAGCTCATGGCCGTGGTCTTGCCGCCGCAGGGGCCGCCGGTGATGACGATGGTGCGGATCTTCTTGTGGCCGTTGATGGGTGCGCTCATGATGCCCCTCCTGTCCGTATAGATAAAATAAGTATATCAGACCCCCGCGAAAAAAGCCATAGCAAGATGGAACGAAATAAAACACGCACCTTTCACGAAAGAAAGGTGCATGCCAAAGAACTGTATGGGGGACGAGCCCTTATTTCCTGCTCTTCCACAGCTTCAGAAGGGCTTCCCAGGCGTTGAGCAGGGCGACGCTCAGCAGGATGCCCCCCAAGATGTCCGTGAACCAGTGTACGCCGGAGAGGAGACGCCCGGCCACGATGAGGGCCAGCATCACGGCGAAGATCACGGTGAGCGCCGTCTGGATGGTCTTGTCTTTCCTGGCGTACTTCTTCAGCAGCTCCAGCCCGCTGCCCAAAATGACGCAGGAGAGCATGGTGTGGGAGCTGGGGAAGGAGGCTTCCAGGCCCTCCCCGTCGGGCATGAGGATGGGCCGGTAGTTGACGACCACCTTCTCAAAGAGGACGTAGAAGATCACGGTGACCACGTAGAGGGCCCCCAGCAGCAATATCTCCTTGTCCACCTTCAGGATGCTCCGGCGGTAGATCAGCTGCAAGCCCCCGATGGCCGCGAAGCAAAGGCCGATCAGAATGGCCAAATACCCCAGCACGTTGGTGACCTTGTACCACGCCATGTGCACCCCGAACAGATCGTGGATGGCCACGTTCAGCTTGCTAAGGCCGATCTTCGCTCCCTCGGGACCTACGACCGCCACGTCCACCGTCTTCACCAGCAGGATCAGCAGCAAAAACAGGCCGAAGCTCACAGCCGCTGTGATACACTTTTTCTTCATATCTCTCCCCCTCTGTTCACCATATGCGATTCCTCTATACTATACTCCAACGCCGCCAAAAGACAAGCCTTTATTGCGCCATGATCATGCGGCTGGGGCTCACGTCCTCCGCCTTGCGAAAGCCCTCCCGCTCGTAGAGGGCCACGGCCCGGGCGTTGCCGGTGAAGACGTAGAAGTATATGGGCTTGCCCTGGGCCAGGCACCGCCGCAGGATCGCCGTGCCGATGCCCCTGTTTCGCCAGGCGGGCAGCACGTAGAGATCGTCCAGCTCCATCCTGTCCCCGTCGGGCACGAAGCGGTAATAGGCGACGGTCTGCCCGTCCCGCAGGACCCGGGTATACTCGCCGATCCGCTTCTCGATCTTCCGCTTTGTCCAGGCGAGGGCCATATCCAGATCCAGCTTCGGATCGGTCTCGTAGGCCTCGATCAGCTCCTTCGCAAAGCCGAAGATGACGGGCGCGTCCTCCGGACGGGCCGGTTCGTAGGTCAGCTGCATATATGCCTCCGTTATGTATATTCATGCACTTTATACAAGCTGTTCCAGGGCCAGGTCCAGCGACCGGTCCCAGCCCTCGCGCCAGTCCTCCGCCCGGGGCGGGCAGGGAACGTCCGGCTGGATGCCCACGCCCACGAAGGGGGTGCCGTCGGCCATCTCGTAGCCTACGGACACCACCTGGCCCCGGCCGCCGTCGGGCAGGGGGAGCAGGTAGGGGTTGCCGGTGGAGCCGAAGGTCCTTTCGCCCATGGTCCGGCCCCGCTTGTTGGCCTTGAAGAAGCAGGTGAAATCCTCCGCCGCGGAGATGGTGTCCCGGCCGGTCAGCAGCAGCACCGGGCAGTCCGGCAGGAAAACCTCGCAGGGGCTCTCCCAGGCGTCGTTGTAATACTCGAATTGCGTGCGCCCAGAATACCTGTCCGCCTGGGCCAGCTCCTCCCTCTTCACCATGCCCTCATCCAGCAGCTTCTGCCGGGTCCGGGGGTCCATGGCGGTGATCTGGGAGTTGCTGGCCGCGTCCACGGCCTTCCTGAGCTGGGTCCACTTGCGGCTGCCGCCGAAGCTGCCCTTGAAGAAGGGCTGAGCGTACCGGGCCCCGCAGAGGGTCATGCCGCCCATGTTCCGCCGGATGTCGAAGAGCACCGCCCGGGGCCTGGTCTCGGCCAGGACCTTCTGGAAGGCCGTACCGTGGTCCGTATGCTGCATGTCGTCCACCCGGGCGCAGAGGACGCCGCCCGGGAACAGGCGAAAGCCCTCCCCCAGGTCCCGGAAGGGCTTGCGGCTCCGGGGCTCGGGGGCTTTCTTCAGGGGCGGCAGCTCCTCCGGGAAGGCGCAGGGGACCTCTCCCCCCTCCGTCTCCAGCACGTGGTCCCGGCCGGGAAGCAGCACCGGCAGCCAGTGCTCCAGGTTCCCCCGGTAGGGATGGCCCTTCGATGTGTACCTGTACCGGTCCAGCCGCTCCACCAGCGCCCCTACGGGCACGCCGTCCACGGCGCGGATCTCCCGCAGCAGGAGCCTATCCTCCGCCGCCTCCGTGACGAGGAAGCTGTCGCCCACGTTGGCGAGCCGGAAGGGCGCGACGCCGTTGACCGTCATCAGGGCCCTGGGCGGGATCACCATGCTGTGGCCGTCGTCCAGCAGCCGGACGAATTCGCACAGCAGCAGCCAGGCCGCCCGGTCGTCCGCCGCCTCCAGGAGCCGGGGGATATACGTCCGATACGTTTCGTCCCAATCCGCCTTCAGCCGGTGGAAGTAGGGGTACACCTCCCGGGCCGCCGCCCACAGGTGGGACAGGGCCCACAGCCGTTCCGTCTCGTTCATGCACTCCGCCTCCTGCGCCTCAGCGTTTTTTTCATTGTACCCCCTGGGCTGGCAAAAGGCAAGGGCCGGCGATTATTCTTGATTCCCGGGGAAAACCGGTGTAAAATGAATCCATCCCGCTTATGGAGGTCCTCCATGAAAGACTATCTGTCCGAGATCGATGCTCGCTTCCCCGTTCGCAACAGCGCCGCACAGAAAGCGGCGTTCCGGGAATACGCCCTGGCGGAGGCCCGAACCGGGGCCGTTCCCGCCCGGGAGGAGGAAAACGAGGGGCACACCAACCTGATCTTCGGCGATCCCGCCGCCGCCCGGGTCATCTTCACGGCCCACTACGACACGCCCCGACGGGGGCTGCTGCCCAATCTGATGCTGGTGACCAACCCTATTTTGGCCTGGACGTACCCCCTGGGAACCATCCTCCCGCTCCTGCTGGCGCCCGCCCTGGCCGCCGCCTGGGGCGTCCGGAAGCTGCTGGATCTGGACTGGGCCCTCATGAGTCACCGGCTGCTGCTGTTGGGCGTGTATACGACCGTGTATTACGGCCTGTTCTATCTGATGTTCCGGGGACCCGCCAACCAGCGCAACCGGAACGACAACACCAGCGGCACGGCGGCGGTGCTGGGGCTGATGGAGACCCTGGGCGAAAAACCCGGCGTGGCCTATATCCTTTTCGACGACGAGGAGAAGGGCAAGAAGGGCAGCAAAGCCTTCGCCGCGGCTCATCCCGAGATCAAGGAGAACGCCCTCATCGTCAATCTGGACTGCGTGGGCAACGGGGACACCCATATCTTCTGCGGCACCGACGCAGCCCAGGAGGACCCGTTGTATGAAACGCTGCAGCAGGCCATGGCGGACAGCGGCCTTCCCCACCGCTTCTTCCCCGCCGGCAAGGCCAGGATGAACAGCGATCAAAAGAGCTTCACCAAGGGCGTGGGCGTGTGCGCCTGCCGCCGCAAGCCCGTTGTGGGCTACTTCACCGACCGCATCCACACCGCCCGGGACACCGTGGCCGACCCCGAAACCGTCGCCCGCCTCAGCGACGCCCTGGCCGCCTTCGCCCGGCGCATCTGATACGTGAATGAGCTGAACGCCCCGGAGCCGCAAGGTCCCGGGGTTTTT
>CAMHDC010000095.1 GCA_946183765.1 uncultured Clostridia bacterium
GCGGCCTGCTTCCTCATCGGCATCCTGGGCGTCACCTCCTACACCATCCGCTCCTCCGCCACCCAATCCTACGTGCCCCACGACAAGAAGGGCCGGTTCAACGGGGCGTTTATCATGCTCACCACCTCCGGCTCCCTCCTGGGCGAAGCGCTGGCCGGGGCCTGCACCGCCTTCCTCCCCATGCGAGTGGTCCTCGCCATCTTCATGAGCATCACCCTGGTGGCCGCCTTCGTCATCATCGGCGGCGGCAAAAAGCACGTGAAGCCGCTGTACAATCGGGAAGCGTGATCTTCGCACCTTTTCTTGCAGGAAAGGGTGCATTATTTTTCTGTGATCCGCTCACAATAGATGCATGATTACGAAAGCAAGAGGTGCAAGATGAAGGCGACCGGGATCGTGCGGCGGATAGACGAGCTGGGGCGGATCGTGATCCCCAAGGAGATACGGCGGACGCTCCGGATACAGGAGAGCGACCCCATGGAGATCTACATGGGGGACGACGGCAGCATCCAGCTGAAGAAATACTCCTCCGTGGGCGGTCTTCGGGAGGTGGCGGAGGCATACGTCCAGGCGCTGAACGGAGCCTTCGGGCTCACGGCGGCGGTGACGGACAGGGAAAGCTGCGTGGCCGCGGCGGGACGGCAGCGGCGGTGGCTTCTCGACAAGCCCCTTTTGGACAGCCTGCGGCGGCGGCTGTTGGGCCGGCAGGTGATCGAGGAACGGAACGCTTCTTTGGCCCAGGGCCAGGAAACGCCCTTCACGGCCCTGCTGGGCGTGCCCATCCTGTTGGAGGGGGACGCTGTGGGCGGGGTGTTCCTCCTGAGCGCCGAGGGCGGCCCCGGCCTGGGGGACGGCGCGCTGCAGAGCCTGAAAACGGGCGCGCTGTATTTGGGAAGGCTGCTGAGCGTGTAAGGCGGGCAAGAACACCTCATCCACCACCTTCGGTGGTCCACCTTATCCACGGGCTTCGCCCGACTTTCGCTGAAAAGGCCACATCGTGGCCTTTTCCGGGCGCTCAGTCCCCTCAAGGGGAAGGCTGTGGCGCGTATAGGAAAAGCCGCCGCGGGGAGGAAGCCGCGGCGGCTTTGTTTCAGGCGGACATCACCACTCCTGAGAGAATTCCTCGCCGGTGATGGTGTTCACATATAGGCTGTCGGCGGCCCAGCCGCAGACGTTGCTGCGCTCGGTGGCGAAGTGCTGGATCTCCGTGAGCATGCCGCCCTCGAAGAAGAACTCATACCAGCGGCCGTCGGTCATGTAGGGGTCGATGGTGCAGTAGTTCCCGTCGTAGACGGCGTTCACGTCCACGTCCTTCACGTTCTCCTTGCCCCAGGTCTGCTCGGCGATGTTGCGCACGTAGGCGATATACTCCTCGCCGCCCATGTGGTCATAGTCGATGGCACGGAGGTCCAGGGCCGGGTCCTGCTGGTTATAGAGCTTGCTGCAGTCCGCCCTGACGATGTAGCCGGACTTGGCGGCGATGTCCATGATAACGAAGGTATCCTGGATATGGTAGTAGTTCTCCCGATAGCAGGAATCATCCCGATAGTAGACCAGCTGGCCGGGGGCGAGCTGATAACCGATCTCCTTGGTGGGATCGTTGGGGTCGAAGCGCTTTCCAAGAGCGGCGGTGAGGAAGCGCCTGTACATGGCCTCCACCTCCGCCGGGGTCATATCCCCCTCAGCGATGTCGTTGAGATCCCCCCGCGTGAAGCACGCCTCGGAAACCAAATGGACGATGCTGGGGTCCATGGTGACGTCCGCCAAGAAGCAGACCTCCTCCCCCATGGACACCTTGTCCTCATGGACCTGGATGCCGTGGAAGGTGTTCCGCGTATAGGCCAGGGTGATCCAGCGGCCGTCCGCCAGCTCATAGGCAGTCTCCAGCTCAATGATGTTGTGGTCCCGATCCCGGGTGCTGCCCCGGTCCTGGGTCTGGCCGGTGATCTCGGTGCCCAGATACTGGGCCACCGCGGCGGCGTCCTTCTTGGCGTCCATCCACTCGGAGGCGGCGAAGAGGCCGTTATCCGCCACCAGCAGGGACAGGTCCTTCTCCAGCAGCACGCAGGCAAAATCGTTCTTTTCGTCGGTCAGACGGAGGATGTTGGGCCGGTAGCCCTTCTCGTCCACGTAGCGGGTGACGGTGAGGGTGGAAAGGTCCAGCGTCCGATGGAGCAGCGTTTCATAGATCTCCCCCGTCCGGGTGATGGCCGTGACGGCCAGGGAGTCCTCCACCTTGTCCCCCTCCTTCCAGCTCTTGGCCTCATGGGGCACCGTGTTGGAGATGCGGGGAATGACGGACCTGTACTTCCACTCGAGGCCCAGAATGTCCGCCGAGATCATCTCCGCGGGCAGCTCCGTAGGCGCGGGCATCTGGTCCGGGGCCGGGGTAGGCGTGGCCTCCGCCTCGGCGGCGGAGGTGCGGATGAGAGCGTCCTGCATCCTGTCGCCTGCAAAGAGGCGCAGGCCGCCCCAGAAGAAAACGCCCAGCACCAGCACGGCCAGAAGGGTGGCGACGAGCACCTTGTTTTTCATCCAAAAGAGTTTCATTTTCAGTATCGCTCCTTTCTCAAGCTTCGCCCTCAGTATAGAGCCGGACTTGTAAGGGAGTCTTCATCAACTTGTAAGGGTGTTGTAAAAGGTCACGGTGGCCACGGTTCCCCCGTCCGTCCCTCGGGTGTAGGTGAGCTTCGCCCCATGGTCCCGGGCGATTTGATGGCAGAGGGGCACGCCCAGGCCGCCGCTCGAGTGTAGCTTCTTGAATTTGGAGGGGTGGTTCACATAGTTCAAAGCTTCGTCGCTCATGCCGCTGCCGTGGTCCATGACCGCCAGCACGTTGGGCGCAGCCCGCAGCTCCACGGGCGCCCCGGCCGGAGAGGCCTTCACGGCGTTGTCCACCAGGTTGTTTAAAAGGGACGAAAGCATGGCCCGGTCCCCGAAGATGGTGGGCCAGTGGACCTCATAGGTCACGGTGGGATAGGTCTGGGCGATGTGGTCGAACAGCTCTTCTACGTCCACGGGGCCGAAGGGGGTGGCTTCCTCCCTGGCGTTGTGGAGGGTCAACAGCCGGGCGGAGACGTCCGACAGCCGGGTGCTCTCTTCGGCGATGTAGCTGGCCGCCATGTGCCGCTGCTCCTCGGTGAGCTTCACGTCCCGCAAGGTCTCCGCATAGCCCTTCATGGCGGTGAGGGGCGTGCGCATCTCATGGGCCAGTCGGCTCACGGGCAGGTTCACCCGGTAGAGGAGGATATAGAGGGCCGCCGCCATAAGGAGGGCCACCGCCGTGCCGATGAGGGCCGCCGCCGTGACCTGGCGGCGAAGCAGGGCGTCCGTGGCCGCCCCGTCCTTCAGGTACAGGAAGTCAAAGCCAGAGGGGAGCCGGTCACTGACGAACAGGAACAGCCGCCCCCGGTCCCGGAGAAACCCCATGGTGCCCGGGGCCTTGTTCACGGCAAAGGGCAGGGAGGAATAGAGCTCATCCTCCTGCCCGTCCCGCACCTGAAAAGACAGGTCCGTGCCGGAATAATACCCCAAAAACGCCTGCATCACGGGGATCTGCCGCCCCTCCGGCGCCTGATCCATGGTCCGCTCCAGGACGTTGGCGATGGCCCGCTCCTCCCGCAGGGCGGCCTCCCTGGCCCCATTCACCGTAGAGGACAGGGCGGGCGCGGTGACGCCGAACATGCACCCGTAGAGGATCAGGGCGCAGAGGAGGGTGGAAAGAAGATAGGTTTTCTGCCAGAGCTTCATTTATTCTTCAAACCTGTAGCCGTTCTTGTAGATGGTCTTGATGTGGTCCTCCAGCTTCAGCTTCCGACGGAGCTTCTGGATGTGTACGTCCACGGTGCGGCTCTCGCCCAGAAAGTCCGTGCCCCAGGCCTCAGAGAGGAGCTTCTGCCGGCTGAGGCACACATTCCGATTCTCGATGAGGATGTGCAGCAGGGCGAACTCCTGGGGCGTCAGCTCCACCCGCTCCCCATTTTGGAAGACCTCGTGGGCATCCCAGCGGATGGTAATATCCCCGATGGTGTACTCCTTCTCCGCCCGATGGGTCCGCCGAAGCACCGCCTGGACCCGGGCCAACAGCTCCGCCACCTCGAAGGGCTTCACGATGTAGTCGTCCGCGCCGAGGCCGAAGCCCCGGACCTTGTCCGTGGTGGCGCCCCGGGCGGTGAGGAAGATGGTGGGCACGTCCCGGACCTTCTCCATGACCGCGAACCCCTCCATGTCCGGCAGCATCACGTCGAGGAGCATGAGATCGAACCCCTGCTCCCCCGCCGCACGGATGGCCTCTTTGCCCGTCAGGGCGGGCACGCACTGGTGGCCCACCATCTCCAAGTTCAGCTTCAGCAGGTCGTTGATGGCCTTTTCGTCCTCTACGATCAGTATCTTCGCCATAGTTTCCCTCTCCATTTCTCTTCCATATCACAAGTATACCAGAAAAGATGTAATGGCGTTGTAAAATATATGCGGAATAAAAATGACCCGCACGTTTTTTGCGGGTCAATCGTTCTTTATGCTTAGGTCAATCGGCGAAGAAGCGAAACTCCGTCCGCGAGCGCTGGGTTTCCCCCGCCTTCACGGTGGGCTGGGGCCAGGCGGGATGGTGGGGCGCATCGGGATAGAACTGGGTCTCCAACGCCACGCCCGCAGCCTTGTTGTAGCGCATGCCGTCCTTGCCGGGGAGCCGGTCGAAGTGGTTGCCGCCGTAGAGCTGGATGCCGGGGAGGGTGGTCCAGACTTCCATGCGCCGCCCGGAAACGGCCCCCTTCAGGTCCGCGGCCTTCACCAGGCTCCCGCCGTCGTAAGCGTCGATGAGGAAGTTGTGGTCGTAGCCGTTGGACTGGAGGATCTGCTCGTCCCGGCTCTGCATCCCCTCCCGCAGGGCGCGGTACGCCCTCAGGTCGAAGACCCCCTTCACGGGCAGGATGCGCCCGTCGGGGACGTTCACCTCGTTGGTGGGGGTAAACCGGGAGGCGTGGATGCGGATGGTGTGGTCCAGGACGCTGCCGAAGGTGTGCCCGTCCAGATTCCAGTAGGTGTGGTTGGTCAGGTTCGCCACGGTGTTCTTCTCCCCCGCCGCAGCCTCGTAATCCAGGGAAAGCACGTTGTCCGCGGAGAACCGGTAGGTGACGGTCACCTGCAGGTCCCCGGGGAAGCCCTCCTCCCCGTCAGGGCTGAACAGGGAGAACTTCACCCCGTCCTCCCCCAGGATCTCGGCGCCCCACAGCTTGTGGTGGAACCCCACGATACCGCCGTGGAGGGTGTTGGGCCCGTCGTTGCGGGGCAGGGGATATACCCGGCGATCCAGGGGCAGGGACGCCCGGCTGAGACGGTTGGCGAACCGGCCGCAGACCGCGCCGAAGTTCCCCAGCTCCTGCTCATAGAGCCCCAGATCGTCAAAGCCCAACGCCACGTCCTCCAGCCGGCCCATGCCGTCCGGGACGATGGCCCTCACCACCGCCGCGCCGAAATCTGTCAGCGTGACGGAGCTGCCTCCGGGGTTCGTGATCGTAAAAAGATGGGCCTCCCGCCCGTCCTTCAGTGTGCCAAAGCTTTCCTTCGTCACAGCCATAGTCCTGCTCCCTCTTCGTTCTTTTGTTCAGAAGTACCACAAATCGGGGAGCGTGTCAAGCCATATCGACACGCTCCCCAGCGCCTCCTTCCCGTTAGAATATACTTTTGTCAGCCCTGCATCTTGATGATCTCCCGCTTCAGCCGGTCCATGATCCGCTTCTCCAGGCGGGAGATATAGCTCTGGCTGATGCCCATGGC
>CAMHDC010000096.1 GCA_946183765.1 uncultured Clostridia bacterium
AACCGGTCGATCATGGCGCCGAGGGCGTCGTCCGCCCCCTCCTCCCGGTCGGTGACGATCACCACGGCGCCGGGCTTTTTGGGCGCCGCCGCCGCCGTTTTAGGAACGACGGGAAGGAACGGCTCCGGCGCTCCGTGCCGAGGGGGCTGGGCATAGCCGTGCTCCATCTCCCAGAGGACGAAGCGGAAGAAGGATTCCGCCTCCCGGCGGCCCTTTTCCGTCAGCAGATCCTCCATATCGGCGGACAGCCCCCGGACGTGGCGCAGGCCCATATCGTCGAAGTTGTCCTCCATAAAGCGGTGGGCGGTCACGTCGTAAAAATGCTTGGAGGTGGTGATCTGGGTGGCGTACTTCCCGGCAAAGTCGATCCCGCTCTCCTTCATGAGCTCCACGAACCGATGGAGCTGGGCCGGGACCAGGAAGGTATAGACCGGATAGGCGAACAAAAGGAGATCGGCCCCCTGAAGCTTCTCCCTCGCCGGAGCGAAATCCTTCTCGAAGGACCGGATCCGCTGCCCAACGTGCAGGGTTTCAAAGCCCACGTCGGGGAACCGCTTTTCCAGATACTTGACCGTGAACAGCGTGATGCTGTCCTCCCCCGCCGGGGACCCGTTCAACACCAATACCCGCATACATTCTCTCCTGTTCTTCAAAATTTACATGCGACCCGGTTCAGGGCTTCCAAAGGTACAGCCCCTCCCCCGCGGCCAAGGCTCTGAGCAGGCCCAGCAGCGGCTCGTCGGGATCGTACACCGTGAGATACAGCTCGTCCGGGTCGGAGACGATCAAGGCGTCCTCCGTCAGCAGGCAGACGTGCCGCGTTCGAACGGCTTCGGCGATCTCTTCGGGCGGCGGATTCGTTTCGTCCCCCTCGTCCAGGGAAAGGCTCCGGTAGCAGTTCAGCTTCAGGATCGTCCGGGCGTGGCTTTCCTTCACGGCCGCCAGCCGGGAGGGCTCCAAAAAGTACCGCTCCACGGCGAAGAACTGGCCGGAGCTGTCCCGCTTCACCTGCTCGGGCAGGACGTCCAGTATCCAGTATGGCTTTTCCAGCAATTCTTCTATGCTTCTCTTCACGCTTTGGTTACTCTCGTTCCTCAGTTGTAGGTATCGGCGGTGATGGCGTCCAGATCCACGTCGCGGGTCTCCTTCACCTTGGTCATGAGGACCAGGAGGGACAGGGCCATGAAGGGGACGCAGATGCAGAGGAAGAGGAGGTCCATGGACACGAAGTTCTGCAGCACGATGAACAGGGCCTGTCCGATGAACATGCCCGCGCCGATCATGACGGAGATGGTGCCCATGACCGAGGCGCGCATGCCGGAGGGCGAGGACTCGGCGGGCATGGTGAGGATCAGGGTATCAGACATGGACCAGAGGCCGCCGATGGAGCAGCCGTAGAAGATGCCGGCGGCCACGGGGCCCCAGCCCTGACGGCAGGCCAGGACGAACAGCAAGAGGCCCAGGAGGGCCAGACCGCCCAGGATCAGGCAGGCTTTCTTGCGACCCAGCTTATCGGAGAAGAAGCCGCTGGTGATGGTGACGAGGCCGTTGACCAGGGGGTAGATGATCAGCGCCACGGCCACCAGCTCCGTGGCCATGGCCCCCTCCATGACGGTGGCGTAGTAGGAGGTATAGAAGGTGGTGGCGAAGAACAGGAAGCCCGCGATCAAGATCCAGCGGAGCTGCCGGTTCACGAAGATGAACTTGACGGCCCGGAACACGCCGCCCTGCTCGGCGGTGCCGGACTTCTTGTCCTCCGCCGCACGGAGCTGCCGCTCCTCAGGCGTCATGGACAGGAAGGAGCGCCGCTGCTCCACGAACACCGGCGTCTCCCGCATGAGCAGATAGGAGCCCGCGCCTACGACAAGGGCCACGATCACGGGGATCAGGTACACCATCCGCCAGCTCGAGGGCACGTCCTCCTTCAGGAACACCTTGGACAGCACGCCGATCAGCGACACGCTGATGAGAGCGATGCCCTTGGCCACGAAGCTGTAGGTGGCCCGCTTCTCCTTGGGCGCGGTCTCCATGATGTAGAGGACCTGCATGTCGTTGGGGGTGAAGAACATCATGAAGAGCATGCCCAGGATATACTGGACGGCGGTTTGGCTGGTCATGACGACGAGCATGCCCACGCCCATGCCGATGGTGTTGATCATCAAAAACAGGCGGCGCCCGAACCGGTCGGACAGAGCCTTATAGAAGGGCGAGACGATCAAAAACAGATTGGACGCCACGGACCAGGGGGCTACGGTGTTGATGGCGGTCCGATACTCCGGCGAATTCACGTTCCGGGATGCGATTTTGAACAGGTCGAACAGCGCATAGGGCTGCATGGCGGCGTTCACGTTGGACGTGATCTCGTCCACGATGTAGATGATCGTCAGTACGATCATGGTAAACAGCAGATAGTATGCGCCCTTGGGACGCCGGGATTCCCGCTCGAGCCGAGCCAGCTCCCGCTGCTCCCGAGCCATTTGGTTTTTCAAGGTCAAGTCCTCCTTTAACTATGATAAAGGGCAGTCAGCCGCCGTTCGCGGCGTTCCCATTATACCAAATCCCGCGAGAAAGCACAATCCCGCGACGGAGGAAACGGATCGGAAAACTGTTGCCACAGGGCAAAAATGGGCGTATACTTAAAAGTAAGAGTCGATCCCTGGCCGGACCCCACGGCCGGGGCACGCGAAACGATCAATCTGAAAGGAGCCGTATACATGAACATCGAGCAGAAGAAAGACGGCAAGGCGCTGGTGCTGGCCCCGGAGGGCCGTTTGGACACCATGACCGCCCCCCAGCTGGAGGCGGCGCTGCAGGAGGCCCTGCCCGGTGTGGAGGAGCTGACCTTCGATTTTGAGAAGCTGGAGTATATCTCTTCCGCCGGTCTGCGGGTGCTCCTGTCCGCCCAGAAGACCATGAACAAGCAGGGGGCCATGAAGGTGATCCATGCCAACGAAATGATCATGGAGATCTTCGAGGTCACCGGCTTTGCTGACATTCTGAATATCGTATGAAAAACGCGAACGCTTATCCGAACAGATGGAAAAAGGGCAAGCCGATCCAGCGGCCGAAGCAGCACGTGACCGTCAAAAGCATCTTCGGCGTCATCGTGCCGCTGGTGCTGTTTTCCATCATCGTCAGCATCATTGGTTACCGGACCTTCTCCAACGCCCTGCTGAATCAGTATGCGGAGGGCGCCTTTCTCACGGCTCAGACGGCCGCCGAGCTCGTCGACGCGGACCGGATGGACGAATACGCCGCCAGCAACGGCACCACTCCCGAATACCTGGAGGTCCTGAATCAGATGGACCATCTGTGCAACACCTCCGGGTCCACCTTCATCTACGTGATCCTGCCCGATCGCTCCGACTATAAGCACATCACCTTTATCTTCTCCACCATCGACCACGACAGTCCCTACTCCATATACGACTTCGGCTACGTGCGGGAAACCACCAACGACGAGTATCGTGAGAAATACAAGGCGCTCTACGATCTGGAAGCGGATCGGGAGCTGTTGATCCGGGACAAGGGCAACATCGAGACCGATTCCCACATCACCGCCATGATCGGCCTCAAAGGGTCGGACGGGCAGGTGAAGGCGATCCTCTGCGTCCAGCGGCAGATGGCCGTGCTGACTGCGGAGCGCAACACCTTCCTCAATAAGGTAGCCCTGGCGCTCATCGCACTGATGCTGCTGGTCATCGTCGGCCAGGCCCTTTACCTCCATCGGGTGCTGTTGCGCCCCCTCAATCTGATCACTGAGGAGGCCGCCCGCTTCTCCGAGGAGAACACGGCTGCCGATCATAAGCTCCGGGAAAGCATCCGCAACAAGGACGAGATCGGGGCACTGGCTGAATCCATCGACCGGATGGAGGAGCAGATCGAAGACTACATCACGGACATCACCCAGATCACCGCCGACAGGGAGCGCATCAGCACCGAGCTTTCCCTGGCCACCCGCATCCAGGCGGCCTTCATTCCCCACCTGTTCCCCCCCTTCCCCGACCGGCCTGAGTTCTCCCTCTACGCCACCATGGACCCGGCCAAGGAGGTGGGCGGCGATTTCTACGACTTCTTCCTCATTGATCAGGATCATCTGGGTCTGATCATGGCCGACGTGTCCGGCAAGGGCATCCCGGCGGCCCTGTTCATGATGGCCTCCAAGATCATCCTGCAGAGCTGCGCCATGCTGGGGCAGGGGCCTGCGGCCATTTTGACCAAGACCAACGAAGCCGTCTGCTCCAACAACCAGGAGCAGATGTTCGTCACCGTCTGGCTGGGCATCCTCGAAATCTCCACGGGCAAGCTCAAGGCGGCCAACGCCGGCCACGAGTACCCGGTGATCCGGGAGCCCGGCGGCAGCTTTGCCCTGCTGAAGGACAGACACGGCCTGGTCATCGGCGGCATGAGCGGCGTTCGGTACCGGGAGTACGAGCTGCAGCTGAAGCCCGGCTCCAAGATCTTCCTGTATACCGACGGTGTGCCCGAAGCGAACAACGACGCGAACGAGCTCTTTGGCGCGGATCGGATGCTGGCTGCTCTGAACGAGGACCCGGAAGCCGCGCCCGAAGAGATTTTGGGCAACGTGCGCCGGGCGGTGAACGGGTTCGTGCAGGATGCGGAGCAGTTCGACGATCTGACCATGCTGTGCCTCGAATACAAGGGACCTAAGGAGGAAAAGCCCGTGAAGGAGCTGACTGTGGACGCCACGGTGGAGAACATCGCCGCGGTGACGGCTTTCGTGGAGGAGGAGCTGTACGCCATCGACTGTCCCATGAAGGCCCGCATGCAGCTGAGCGTGGCCATAGACGAGATCATGGCCAACATTGCCCAATACGCCTACGACGCCGGTCCCGGCCCCCTCACCGTGCGGTTCGCCTTCGATGAGGAAACGAGGACGGTCCGTCTGACCTTCGTGGACAAGGGCATGCCCTACAACCCCCTGGAGAAGGAGGACCCGAACGTGAAGCTGTCCGCGGATGATCGTCCCATCGGCGGCCTGGGCATCTTCCTGGTGAAAAAGACCATGGACGCCATGGCCTACGAATACAAGTTCAGCCAGAACGTGCTGACCATTGAGAAAAAGCTGAGCTAAGGAGGTCCGCCATGGGTCGAAAAGCCTTGCCGACGGATGCGTCCGGGTTCGTGCTGCTGAGCGATTTCGTGCCCCACGTCGTGCAGGAGATCCGCTACTACTCCACCTTCAACTTCATCGGCGAGCGCATCGACGGCTATGAGGAGCCCTGCGCCCTGCTGAGTCGGGAGGCGGCCCGGGCCTTGAAGGCCGTCAGCAACGAGATGATCGTCCAGGGATACCGGCTGAAGGTGTTCGACGCCTATCGGCCCGTGACGGCGGTGAAACAGTTCATCCTCTGGGGCATCGAGGACACGGACGTGCGCATGAAGCCTTACTTCTACCCGGACCTCGTAAAGCAGGAGCTGTTCGCCAAGGGGTATATCGCCAAGCGTTCCAGCCACAGCCGGGGCAGCGCCGTGGATCTCACCCTCCTCGACATGAGCACCGGCAAGGAGCTGGATATGGGCAGCCCCTTCGATCTGTTCAGCCCCCTCTCCCACCCGGACTGCCGGGACGTGACGGAGGCGCAGTACGCCAACCGGATGCTCCTGCAGCGGGCCATGGTCCGCAACGGCTTTCAGCCCATCGACTGCGAGTGGTGGCACTTCGCTTTGGCGGACGAGCCCTACCCGGACACCTATTTCGAGTTCCCCGTCTCCTCCGCCGTGCTGCGGGGATAAGGGACGGCCGCTGTCC
>CAMHDC010000097.1 GCA_946183765.1 uncultured Clostridia bacterium
CGCCAAGGTCCTGCTGGACTTCAAGGAGCCCCGCGTAGCTATGCTGAGCTTCTCCACCAGAGGCTCCGCCAAGCACGAGAACGTGGATAAGGTCGCCGCCGCCACCGCCAAGGTGAAGGAGCTGAACCCCGACCTCTGCGTGGACGGCGAGATGCAGGCCGACGCCGCGCTGGTGGCCAAGGTGGGCAACCTCAAGTGCCCCGGCAGCCCCGTGGCCGGCAAGGCGAACATCCTGATCTTCCCCGATCTGCAGTCCGGCAACATCGGCTATAAGCTGGTCCAGCGGCTGGGCGGCGCCGAGGCCATCGGCCCCGTGAGCCAGGGCTTTGCGGCTCCCATCAACGATCTGAGCCGCGGCTGCTCCATCGAGGACATCGTGTCCCTGGTGGCTATCACCGCCGTTCAGGCCCAGGGCATGAAGGCAGAGGCATAATCAAGGAGGCAACATGAAGAATATTCTGGTCATCAACGCCGGCAGTTCCTCCCTCAAGTATCAGCTCATCGACATCGACACCGAGACCGTCATCGCCAAGGGCCTCTGCGAGCGCATCGGCATCGACGGCAGCATGCTCACCTACAAGCCCTCCAATGGCGACAAGGTGGAGATTCAGAAGGATATGCCCAATCACGAAGTGGCCATCAAGATGGTCCTGGATATCCTGACTGATGCCAAGGTGGGCGTCATCAAGGATATGTCCGAGATCGCCGCTGTCGGTCACCGCATGGTCCATGGCGGGGAGAAGTTCTCCGGCTCCGTCATCATTAACGACGACGTTATCGAAGCCATGAAGGAGTGCATCCCCCTGGGACCTCTGCACAACCCCGCCAACCTGATGGGTATCGCAGGCTGTCAGGCCGCCCTGCCCAACACCCCCATGGTGGGCGTGTTCGACACCGCCTGGGGCCAGGGCATGGAGCCCTCCCACTTCATGTACGCGCTGCCCTACGAGCTCTATAAGCAGTACGGCGTCCGCCGCTACGGCTTCCACGGCACCTCCCATAAGTACGTGACGGGACGCGCCCTGAAGCTTCTCGGCAACCCCAACGCCAAAGTCATCACCTGCCATCTGGGCAACGGTTCCTCCATCTCCTGCTCCGTGGCCGGCAAGTGCGTGGACACCTCCATGGGCCTTACGCCTTTGGAAGGTCTGCCTATGGGCACCCGCTGCGGCAGTATCGACCCCGCCATCATCCCCTATCTCATGAAGCGGATGAACATCACCGCCGCCGAGATGGACGCCATCATGAACAAGAAGAGCGGCATGCTGGGCATCTCCGGCGTGTCCTCCGACTTCCGTGATCTGGGCGCCGCTGCAGCCGAAGGCAACGAGCGGGCGCAACTGGCCCTCGATATGTTCGTATACGCCGTGAAGAAGTACATCGGCGCCTATGCTGCCGCCATGGGCGGGGTGGACGCCATCGTGTTCACCGCCGGCGTAGGCGAGAACGACAGGGCTGTCCGCGAAAAGGTCCTCAGCAACATGGAGTTCCTGGGCGTCATCCCCGATGTGGAATTTAACAGGAACGGTCCTCGCGGCGAGGAGATCTGCATCAGCAAGCCTGAGAGCAAGGTCAAGGTCTTTGTCATCCCCACGGACGAGGAGATGGCCATCGCCCGCGACACCGCCGAGCTGGCCTGCTAAACATTGATAATTATCAGTCTAAAGGCTTCTTCCTCTTGCGGAAGGAGCCTTTTTCCAGTAGAATGAGCCCATGGAATTCATTTGCAGCGATACAACCCTATACGATCCTCTTCTGGTGGAGCACCTTTCCGACCGGTTCGGCCTATCGCATATTGCCGTTCGTGCGCTGCTGCGTCGTGGGGTGGATACCCCGGAGAAGATCGACGCCTTTCTGCACCCGGAGCGGCAGCCTCTGCCCGACTGGCGAGAGATGCGGGGAATGGCCGAGGCGGCGGCGTGTATTCGGCAGGCGATCCGGGACGGCAAGCGCATCTGCATCTACGGGGACTACGACGCAGACGGCGTCAGCGCCTCCGCTATCCTGTATCGGTGTTTGAAAAAGCAGGGAGCCAGCGTGACCTGCTATATCCCGTCCCGCCACTCGGAGGGGTACGGCCTCAACGAGACCGCCGTCCGGCAGTTGGCCGAGGCGGGTACAGACGTGCTGATTACCGTGGATAACGGGATATCCGCCATACGGGAAGTCGCTTTGGCCCGGTCCCTCGGCATGACCGTCGTCGTGACGGATCATCATCGCAGCGGTGACGATCTGCCTGCCGCGAACGCACTGGTATCTGTGTCGGAGGGAGATTTTCGGGAGCGCGTGGGCGATCTTTGCGGGGCGGGCGTGGCATGGCTCCTGGCCTGTGCTTTGGAGAACGGCGGGGGAGAGGCATATTTGCCCTTCGTAGCCGTTGCCACGGTGGCGGACGTGGTGTCGTTGATGGGCTGCAACCGGGTGTTGGTCACTCGCGGTCTGCCCCTCGTTCGAGGCCAGACGGGGTTTGCTGCCTTGCTGGAAGCGGCCGACGGGGGGGACGGCCCTGTGACGGAAACCACGCTGAGCTATCTGATCGCTCCCCGGCTCAACGCAGCCGGGCGCATGGGGAACGCCGATACGGCGCTTCAGCTGCTCATCGAAGACGATCCGAACCGCGCTACGATCCTGGCCAGGGAGCTGAACGAGAACAACCAGGCCCGACGGAACGAGGAGCAGCGCATCCTGACGGAATGTCTTTCCCGGGAACCCGAGGGCGGCCAGGACAGCTTTCTCATGCTTTCAGGCAGGGACTGGAACGTGGGCGTCATCGGCATCGTGGCGGCACGGCTGGCGGAGATGTTCTATAAACCGGTGATCCTGCTTACCGAGGTGGAACCGGGCGTGCTCACCGGTTCGGCCAGAAGCATTCCTGAGATCGATCTGTTTGCCCTTCTGTTTGAAGCCAGGGAACACTTTATCCGCTTCGGCGGCCATGCGGGGGCAGCGGGCCTGACCTTGCGGGAAGAGGAGATGGAGCCGGTCCGCGCGCTGCTGAAGGAAGCCTATCATCATCAGCGGCCGTCGGGCCCACCGCAAAAGAGCCTCCGGTTCGAGGAGGCGCTGCCGCTGGATCTATGCACGGTGGAGCTGTGGGAGGAGCTCAGGACCTTTGCACCCTTCGGCCAGGGAAATCCGGAACCGCAGTTCCTTGTGCGGGGCGACCTCACGGGAGTGTCTTATCTGGGACAGGGCAAAAGACACGTGGCCGGTTATCTGCATGACGGGGACCGGCGCCTGCGGCTGGTGGGCTTTTCCCAGGGCGGCGACTATGATCGGTGGCTTTATGCCGGGCGGGCTGAGGCCGTTTGCAATCTGCAAAAGAACACGTTTCGCGGTCGGTCTGCGTGCGAGCTGATTTGTTTAGGCCTTTCTCCCTGGAAAAGCTTGCAATCGTCCCAGGAATATACTATAATTGAATCTGCTTTTTTGCAGGCCGTGAAGGATACGGACGAACAAGCGCTGCACCGCTGTGCACGGGCGTTCCTTCGTTTCTTCCCCTTCCGCCTGTCGGAGGAAGCGCTTCGACCTCTGTATGTGACGCTGATGCAATATGCACGGGAGGGGCGAACGCCGGAAAAAGACGAAGAGCGGGCTGCCGCCCTCATCTTCAAGGAGCTGGGCTTTCTTGAACCGGTGCGGGATCTCAAGCCCGTCCTAAAAGTAAAGCGCCGCAGCTGTGCGGAAAGCAAGTTATTCATGGCGCTGTCCACGAGATAGCGGCCACTAAGGAGGATACATATGGAACTCAAGGACTACGTACGGTCGATCCCGGACTTCCCTAAGGAAGGCATTCTTTTCCGTGATATCACACCGCTGCTGGGCAATAAAGAAGCCTTTCAGGAGATGGTGAACCGGATGGCAGATTTCCTGCGGGATAAAAATATCGATCTTATCATCGCGCCGGAAGCTCGCGGGTTCATTTTCAGCGCCTCCGTGGCTTATGCGCTCAACGTGGGCATGGTGCTGGCCCGCAAGCCCGGGAAACTTCCTTATACCACCGTCAGCTATCAGTATGGTCTGGAGTATGGGACGGACGAGCTCCATATGCACATCGATTCCGTCAAGCCCGGCCAGCGGGTGGCCGTGGTAGACGATCTTCTTGCGACCGGCGGCACGGCCCTCGCCTGTGCCAAGCTCTGCGAGAAAGCCGGCGGCGTCGTGGCGGCCTGCTGCTTCGCTATCGAGCTCACCGACCTGCCGGGTAGGGAAGCTCTGAAGGATTACGAAGTCGGCACCATTCTCAAGTATTAATCAAATAGAAAGCAACAACAGGGATCAGCGGCAGCGTTGATCCCCTTTTCGGCAAAAATGGCAAGGGAAGAACTGCTTCAAAAATTCAGCGCTAAATTCGGCCCGGAGAAGGGAAAGACCATGGAGGAAGCCGTGGCCTTCGCTACCGCTGTCCATGAGGGACAGAAGCGGGAGTCCGGAGAGCCCTATATCATCCATCCCATCGCGGTCGCAGAGTATTTGATGGACATGGGCATGGATTCCGCCACGGTCATCGCCGGCGTGCTCCACGATACGGTGGAGGACGGCAAAGACATTTCACTGGACGAGATATCCAAGCGCTTTTCTGCTGAGGTAGCTCATCTGGTGGACGGTGTGACCAAGCTGACCCGATCCGGTCAGAAGGAATACGTCACAAAGAAGCAAGAACAGAACGAGAACCTGACAAAGCTCTTCCTGGCCATCGCTGACGACGTGCGGGTGGTTATCATCAAGCTTGCCGACCGGCTCCATAATATGCACACCCTGGAGTACTGCACCCGGGAGAAGCAGATACGCAAGGCCAAGGAGACGTTGGAGGTCTATACGCCGCTAGCTCACCGGTTCGGCATCGGCGTCCTAAGAAGCGAGCTGGAGGACCTGTCCTTCAAGTATCTCATGCCTGAGGAGTATGAGCGTATCAAGAGCCTGGTTTCCCGGCAGCAGGAGGAACGGCTCAAGCTTCTGGGCACCGCTATGGAGCGGATGAAGGAACTCATGAAGGAGGCGGGGATCGACGCAGAGCTGTCCGGCCGCCCCAAGCATCTTTATTCTACCTATCGCAAGATGCAGCGCAACAACGTGGGCATAGGCGAGATCTACGATCTCATCGCCATTCGGGTCATCGTGAATACGGTGAACGACTGCTATGCCGCTCTTGGCATCATCCACGCCGAATGGAAGCCCCTGCCGGGCCGGTTCAAGGACTACATTGCCATGCCCAAGCCCAACCTGTACCGGTCCTTGCACACCACCCTCATGAACAAGAACGGCATCCCCTTCGAAGTCCAGATCCGGACCCATGAGATGCACGAGACCGCGGAATACGGTGTGGCCGCCCACTGGATGTACAAGGAGGGGCGGACCGTCCAGACGGAGATGGACAAGCGCACCAGCTGGCTCCGGCAGGTTGTGGACGAGGCCCGGGACAACAGCGAGGATAGCTCCGAGTTCGCCGAGAACGTGGTGAAGGATTATCTGGGCGAATACGTCTACGTGCTGACGCCCAAAGGGGAGATTTTGGACCTGCCCATCGGCAGCACGCCATTGGACTTTGCCTACCGCATCCATACCAACGTCGGCCATCATACCCAGCACGCCCGCGTCAACGGGAACATGGTGCGCCTCGACTATATCCTCAAGACCAACGACGTTGTGGAGATCATCACCTCCAACACCCAGGCCGGCCCCAGCCGGGACTGGCTGAATATCGTCAAGACCCAATCCGCCAAGAACCGCATCAAGCAATGGTT
>CAMHDC010000098.1 GCA_946183765.1 uncultured Clostridia bacterium
GGCAGCCGGCCTCCCTGCGGGTGTGCGCCCTTCTCGACAAGCCCGAGCGCCGGGAATGCGAGATCACCCCGGACTACTGCGGCTTCACCATCCCCAACAAGTTCGTGGTGGGCTACGGCCTCGACTACAAGGGCTACTATCGGAACCTGCCCTACGTGGGCGTCTTGAGCCCCAGGGTATACGAAGAACAGTAAAACGACCATCACCGGCGGGGGACGGCCCCGCGTAAGGAGAACATCCATTGAATCCCAAGACGAGAAAAGGCTTATCGACCCTGCTGATCTGGGCGCTCATGGGCGCCCTGGTCCTGTACATGGTCTCGGGCGGCTTCACCACCAAGACCCCGGATGCGATCACCCTCCAGGACTTCGTGAAGCTGGTGGAGGACAAGAAGGTCCAGGCGGTCCATGAGACGCTGGGCTCCGGCCTCTACAGCGGCCTGTACGTAGGCTCCCAATATACCGCCAAGGACCTCCCCGACCGGGCGGACTTCACCTTCTCCTGCTCGGAGGAGGAGTTCAGCAAGAACATGTCCCTGGTGGTGGGCAAGATGCAGGGGAAGGACGCCGACGCCGTGTCCTCCGTGGACTACCCCTTCACCTACACCGTGGCTCAGCCCAAGGGCCAGAGCTGGCTGGTGGTGATCCTGCCCTATCTGCTCCTGTTCGGGTCCATGGCCCTGTTCATGTGGTTTATGTACCGGCAGCAGACCGGCGGCAAGCAGATGGCCAACTTCGGCCGTTCCCGGGCCCGGGAGTACGCCCCGGGGCAGAACCCCATCACCTTCAAGGACGTGGCGGGGGCCGACGAGGAGAAGCTGGAGCTGCAGGAGATCGTGGACTTTTTGAAGGAACCCCAGCGGTTCTCCGAGGTGGGCGCCCGCATCCCCAAGGGCGTGCTGCTGGTGGGCCCGCCGGGGACCGGCAAGACCCTCATGGCCAAGGCCGTGGCGGGGGAGGCCCAGGTGCCCTTCTTCTCCATTTCGGGCTCCGATTTCGTGGAGATGTTCGTGGGCGTGGGCGCGTCCCGGGTCCGGGACCTGTTCAACACGGCCAAGCGCAGCACCCCCGCGGTGATCTTCATCGACGAGATCGACGCCGTAGGGCGGCAGCGGGGCGCCGGATTGGGCGGCGGCCACGACGAGAAGGAGCAGACCCTGAATCAACTTTTGGTGGAGATGGACGGCTTCGCCCCCAACGAGGGGATCATCGTCATCGCCGCCACCAACCGGCCGGACATTCTGGACCCCGCCCTGCAGCGGCCGGGCCGGTTCGACCGGCAGGTGACCATGAACTATCCCGACGTGAAGGGCAGGGAGGCCATACTGCAGGTCCATGCCCGGAACAAGAAGTTCGAATCTGACGTAGACTTGGCCGTCCTCGCCCAGCGGACGCCGGGGTTCACGGGCGCTGATTTGGAGAACGTGCTCAACGAGGCCGCCATCCTCACCGCCCGGGCCCGCCGCAAGCGCATCTCCCAGGCGGATCTGGAGGAGGCCATCACCCGGGTCCAGATGGGGCCCGAGAAGAAGAGCCGGGTGGTCACCGAGGAGGATAAGCGGTATACCGCGTATCATGAAAGCGGCCACGCCATATTGGCCATCGAGCTACCTAAGTGCGACAGCCTCCACGAGGTGTCCATCATCTCCCGGGGCATGGCCGCCGGGTATACCATGACCCTGCCCAAGGACGACTGGAACCACGTGACGAGAGCGCGCCTGGAGGATCACATCTGCATGACCATGGGCGGCCGGGTGGCCGAGGAGCTGGTCCTGGGCGACATCAGCACCGGCGCCAGCCAGGATCTCAAGCAGAACACCGCCACCGCCCGGAAGATGGTGGAGCAGTACGGCATGAGCGAGAACCTGGGGCCCGTGTTCTACGGCGGGGACCAGGAGGTGTTCATCGGCCGGGACTGGGGCCATGGGAAGGAACACTCCGAGGCCGTGGCCGGGCGCATCGACCAGGAGGTCAGCCGTATCCTCTCCGCCCAGTACGCCCGGGCGAAGGATATCCTCAGCCGGAATCTGGAAGGGCTCCATCGGACCGCCGCCCTGCTGATCCGCTATGAGCGGGTCACCGGTGAGGAATTCGAGCGGGTCTACCGGGGCGAGGACATGGACGCGGTCATGGCCGCCGGCAAAAAGGAGGAGGCGCCTGAGGCAGAACCTAAGGCATCCGAAGAAGTAAAGGAAGAAGCAGCGAACGAATGAGCCACAGATTTGACCTGCACACCCATAGCGACCATTCCGACGGCACCTACGCGCCGGCGGAGATCGTGCGCTTCGCCGCCCGGGGGCATCTGGACCTTCTGGCGCTGACGGACCACGACTGCATCTCCGGGGTGCGGTCGGCTATGGCGGCAGGCAAAGAGGAGGGGGTCCGGGTGATCCCCGGCGTGGAGTTCGACAACGAGTATCATCACGAGCTGCATATCCTGGGCCTGGACGTGGATATGGACCACCCCGTGCTCATTCGGGCCATGGAGGTGGCCCGGGAGCGGCGGGACCGGCGGAACGAGATCATCCTCTCCCGGCTGGACGCGGCGGGGATCGAGGTCCGGTCCTTCATGCGGACCGGGCAGACCGCCACCACGAAGCTTCATATCGCCCACGCCATCATCGCGGCGGGCTACGCCTCGGAGGTCCGGGAGGCCTTCATGAAGTACCTCAGGCCCGGGACCCCCGGCTATTACACCGAGAAGCGGTTCACCCCGGAGCAGGTGCTGGAGATCATCCACAGGAGCGACGGCGTGCCGGTGCTGGCCCACCCCTGCCACATCCGGGAGAACCTCCACGGGCTGGTCCGGGAGCTGGTGAGCATGGGCCTGCTGGGCATCGAGGCCTACTACCCCGCCAACACGCCCCGGCAGACGGAGCTCTATGTCTCCCTGGCCCACCAGTACAAGCTCCTGACCACCTGCGGCAGCGATTTTCACGGCAAGAACCGGCCCGGCGTGCCCGTGGGCTGTGCCTGGCGGGAGAGCCGGGATCTGGATCGGACCTACGAGACGCTGATCCGAAGGATGGAATCGTAAAAAAGCATACGAAAAGGACGTTCCAAGACAGTAGCCTGGAACGTCCTTTTTTGTTTCTTCAGCCCTGCCTGGCCTGCAGGATGCCCCGGATGAACTCCCGGCTGCGGGCCTCCTTGGGGTCGGCAAAGAACTCGGCCGTGGGCGCGGACTCGATGACCCGGCCGCCCTCCATGAACAGCACCTTGCCGGACACGCTCCGGGCGAACTCCATCTCGTGGGTCACCACCAGCATGGTCATGCCCTCCTCGGCGAGCTTGCGCATGACGGAAAGGACCTCGCCGATGAGCTCCGGGTCCAGGGCGCTGGTGGGCTCGTCGAAGTAGATGATCTCCGGCTCCGTGGCCAGGCCCCGGGCGATGGCCACCCGCTGCTGCTGGCCGCCGGAGAGCTGGGAGGGGTAGCTGTCGATCTTGTCCGCCATGCCCACTCGAACGAGGGCGTCCATGGCCCGCGCCTTCGCCTGCTCCCGGGGGAGCCTGCGCACGGCGGTGAGCCCCAAGGTCACGTTGTCCAGCACGGTCTTGTTCTGGAACAGGTTGTAGTTCTGGAACACGAAGGCGGTCTTGCGGCGGATGCGGGCGATCTCCCGACGGTGGACAGTCCTCAGATCGAACCGCTCCCCGTCGAAGATCATCTCGCCCCCGTCGGCCCGTTCCAGAAAGTTGATGCACCGCAGGAACGTAGTCTTGCCGGAGCCGCTGGGCCCCAGGATCGCCACCACGTCCCCCTTGTCCACCGTAAGGTCGATGCCCTTCAATATTTCCGTCCCGTCGAAGGACTTATGAACGTTGTGAACTTCCAGCATGCTCATTTGACGGTACCGTATTGGCCCAGCTTCTTCTCGCCCCAGCGCTGCAGATAGGTGAGCACGGTGCTGAAGATCAGGTAGATGAGGGCCGTTTCGCTGTACAGGGCCAGGGATTCGTAGACCCGGCCGTTGATGACCTGGGCCTGGCGGAACATCTCCATGACGGTGATGGTGGCGGCCAGGGAGGTGCCCTTCATCATGGAGATGAGGGAGTTGGACAGGGCGGGGAAGGCGGTGCGGAAGGCCTGGGGCAGCACTACGTGCCACATGATCTGAAAATAGTTCATGCCCACGCAGTAGCCCGCCTCCATCTGCCCCCGGGACACGGATTCCAGCGCGCCTCGGACGCTCTCGGCCATGTAGGCCCCCTCGTTGAAGCCAAAGACCACCACCGCCGTGGGGAAGGCGGCCCAGACTACGCCCAGCTGCGGGAGGCCGTAGAACACCAAAAAGAGCTGGACCAGCAGGGGCGTGCCCCGGATGATCCAGATATAGAACCGGCAGATCTGCCGCAGCACCGGCACCTTGGCGTACTGGATCATGGCCACGATCACGGAGATCACCAGCGCCAGGGCGAAGGAAAGGGCGGTCAGCGGCAGGGTCACCTTCAGCCCGTACCCCAGCAGCCGGGGGAAGGAGCTGACTAAAATGTCCCAGAGTCGTTCACTCATGCGTTTTTACGGGTTGGTCAGATCTTCTCCGAAGTACTTGAGGGACAGCTCCTGCAGCTTGCCGCTGGCGCGCAGCTCCCCCAGAATGCGGTCGATCTCCGCCATGAGGCTTTCGCTGTCCGCCCCCTTGGAGACGGGGAAGACCACCGGGTCGCCCTCCAGCGTCAGGGCGATCTTGATGGCCGCGCCGGGATGCTGAGCAAGGTAGTCGTCGATGGAGCCCTTGGCGTTGATGGTGGCGTCCACCCGGCCCTGCAGCAGCAGCTCGATGGTCTGGTCCAACGTGTCGATGGAGGTGACGGTGGCCCCGTTCTCTTCGGCCAAATTGGCGTAGGTGCTGTTGGGGGAGTTGGCGGTGGTGCGGCCCTTCAGATCGGCCAGGGTATGGATATCCTCGTTGTCCGAGCGAACCACCAGCACCTTCGGCGTGTACACGTAGGGGGTGGAGAAGTTGTACTTCTCGGCCCGCTCGGGGGTGTAGCCCACGCCGTTGCAGGCGATGTCGAAGCGGCCGGCGTCCACGCCCGCCAGGATGGCGGACCACTCGGTCTCTTCAAACTTGGCTTCCACGCCCAGGCCCTGGGCCAGGAGCTTGCCGATCTCCACGTCGAAGCCGGTCAGGGTATCCTTCTCGTCGTGGTAGGTCCAGGGGGACCAGTTGCCCTCGGTGGCGATGACGAGAACGCCCGCTTCCCGGATGCGGGTCAGGTGATCCTTCTGGGCGTCGGAGGCGTCGTTCTTTTTGCAGCCCGCGAGGGCGAGGAGCAAAAGGGCCGCGAGGCAGAGGGAAAGGAGGGATAAGGTTTTTTTGCGGTTCATGGGTTTTTCCCTTTCTGTCTACAAAAGATAGAAATAGCCTACAACAATAACCCCACCTTGTCAATAGGTTAAAAAGGGCAGCCCCCTGGGGGACTGCCCTCGATGGTTTGACGGATGGCTCAGAGCCCCATCTCCTGCTTGACCTCGCCGAAGCACTTCACGGCGAAGTCCAAATCCTCCTTGGTGTGACCGGCGGAGATCTGGGTGCGGATGCGGGCCTTGCCCATGGGCACCACGGGGTAGCAGAAGCCGGTCACATACACACCCTTCGTGAGCATCCGGCGGGCGAACTCCTGGGCCACCTTGGCGTCGTAGAGCATGATGGGCACGATGGGGTGCTCCCCGGGCA
>CAMHDC010000099.1 GCA_946183765.1 uncultured Clostridia bacterium
GCTGGCGGTGCCCCGGCCGCCCTCGCCGATGGTGCCGAGACCGTGGGCGTCGTCCACCATGACCCGGGCCCCGTACTGTTTGGCGAGGCGCACGATATTGGGCAGGTCCGCGATGTCGCCGCCCATGGAGAACACGCCGTCGGTGATGACGAGAGCGCCGGCGCTCTCGGGAACCTGCTGCAAACACCGCTCCAGATCCGCCATGTCCCCGTGACGGTAGCGGAGCATCTTGCCGAAGCTCAGGCGGGTGCCGTCGTAGATGCTGGCGTGATTCTCCCGGTCCAGGATCATGTAATCGCTGCGGCCCACCAGGGCGGAGATGATGCCCAGATTGGACTGGAACCCCGTGGAGAAGGTCATGACCGCCTCCTTGCGAAGGAACCGGGCCAGTTCGTCCTCCAGCTCCAGATGCAGTGTCAGCGTGCCGTTCAAAAACCGGGAGCCGGAGCAGCCGGTGCCGAACTCCTCCAGGGCGCGGACGCCCGCTTCCACCACCTCGGGGCAGCTGGTGAGGCCCAGGTAGTTGTTGGAGCCCAGCATGATCCGGCGCTTGCCCTCCATGACGACTTCGGGCCCCTGGCGGGTCTCCAAAGCGCGGAAGTAGGGGTAGATGCCCTTCTCTCGGTATTGGTCCGCCATGGAAGGGGCGTAGCATTTTGCAAACAGGTCCATAGATTCGCTCCTCTCAGAATGGTTCAAATTTTTGAATGATAATTCAGTATACAGGCAAAGCGGCCGCCTGTCAAACAAAACCTGACAGGCCCGTGAAAATCCTGTCGTAGGAACCCGATTTATTTGCCGGAAACCATTGACAAACAGGGATGCAGATGGTATAAACAGTATGATTTCGTTTAGTGATTGTAAACTTAAAGTTTAGAAAGGCTAACGCATGGAAATCGGGAGCAAAATCAAGCGGCTCAGGGTCCGGCTGGGGCTCACCCAGGAGGAGCTGGCGGCGCGCACGGAGCTTACCAAGGGCTTCATCTCCCAGCTGGAGCGGGACATCACCTCGCCCTCCATCGCCACGCTGATGGACATCCTGGAGGCCTTGGGCACCAACGTCAGCGAGTTTTTCAGCGATCGGGAGGACGACGCTTTGGCCGTCTATACCGCCGAGGATATGTTCATCAAGGCGGACGAGGAGGCGGGCGTGACCATCCGCTGGCTGGTGACCAACGCCCAGCGGAACGCTTTGGAGCCCATCTTGGTGACGCTGGCTCCCGGCGCGTCCACCGAGCCGGACGATCCCCACGAGGGGGAGGAGTTCGGCTACGTGCTCTCCGGCGTTATCGTTCTCGTCTGCGGCGAGCAGAAGCAGAAGGTCCGGCGGGGGGACGCCTTCTATTTCCGCCCCACCGGGGTACATTATTTGGTCAACAGCGGCAAAACCGAAGGGAAGGTGCTCTGGGTGAGCACGCCGCCCTCATTCTAATTTTTTCGGGACAAACGGGGAGGAGCAAATCATGGGCAAGAGATTGATCGAACTGAGGGACGTTTCCAAGGAATACGACGGCGACCTCGCTTTGGATCACGTGAACCTGTATATCAACGACGGGGAGTTTTTGACCCTCCTCGGTCCGTCCGGCTGCGGCAAGACCACCATGCTGCGGCTCATCGCGGGCTTCATCATGCCCACCACGGGGCAGATCCTGATGAACGGCACGGACATCGCCAAGGTGCCTCCCTATAAGCGGGAGATCAACACCGTCTTCCAGAAGTACGCCCTGTTCCCTCATCTCAACGTCTTCGACAACATCGCCTTCGGCCTTCGGATCAAGAAGACCCCCAAGGCGGAGATCGAAAAAAAGGTGGAGGCCATGCTGAAGCTGGTCAACCTGGAGGGCTACGGCAAGCGCTGGATCGACCAGCTTTCCGGCGGTCAGCAGCAGCGGGTGGCCATTGCCCGCGCTTTGGTGAACCAGCCCAAGGTGCTGCTCCTGGACGAGCCTCTGGGCGCTCTCGATCTCAAGCTTCGCAAGGAGATGCAGGTGGAATTGAAGCGCATGCAGCAGCAGCTGGGCATCACCTTCATCTACGTGACCCACGATCAGGAGGAGGCCCTCACCATGTCCGACACCATCGTGGTCATGAAGGACGGCGTCATCCAGCAGATCGGCAAGCCCACCGACATCTACAACGAGCCCAACAACCCCTTCGTGGCAGACTTCATCGGCGAGAGCAACATCGTCCCCGCCGTCATGCTGGAGGACTATAAGGTCCGCTTCAAGGGCCTCACCTTCAAGTGCGTGGACGCCGGCTTCGGCAAGAACGTGGAGGTGGACGTGGTCATCCGGCCCGAGGATATCGACATCATTCCCCCCGAGCAGGCCCGGGTGGTGGGCAAGGTGGTGTCCGTGGTGTTCATGGGCGTCCACTACGAGATCGACGTGGACTGCGGCGGCTACGAGTGGGTGGTCCATTCCACGGACTACGCCGCCGTGGGCGACACCGTGGGCATCTCCATCCCCCCCGACGCCATCCACGTCATGAAGAAGACCCGGGAGAGCAACATCTTCGACGCCGAGGTCTGGCCCGGCGAGGGCATGATCTACATCGACAACGTGGGCTTCGCCGCCAACGCTCTCGAAGGCTACGAGAACAAGGAGATCGCCATGGTGGAGATCGCCCCCGAGAAGGTGCAGATCGTGAATCCCCAGGACGCCAAGCTCACCGGCACCATCAAGAGCTGCATGTTCCTGGGCACCCACTATCAGATCACCGTCTCCTGCGAGGAGAACGACTGGATCGCCCATTCCGAGGAGTTCATGGAGGACGGCGAGGAGGTGGGCATCCTGGTGGACGCTCAGGACCTCGTCCTGACGGACAAGAAGGAGTAACGCTCATGAAGCGCAAGTTCTTTGCCTATCCCTATATCGTGTGGATGATCCTGTTCATCGTAGCGCCCATGCTGTTCATCTTCTATTATGCGGTGAACGTGGGCGGCGAGTGGACCATCACCAAGGCCTGGGGCACCCTCAGCGACGCGGGCAAATGGCACATCCTCTGGACCAGCGTGGTCATGGCCTTCAAAACGACGCTGATCTGCCTGCTCCTGGGCTACCCCATCGCCTATATCCTGTCCAACATGAACAAGACCGTGGCGGGGTTCCTGTCGGTGCTCTTCTTCGTGCCCATGTGGATGAACTTCGTGCTCAGGACCTACGCCTGGCAGGCCATCCTCGAGTACTTTTTGCCCAACCTGCTGGGCATGAAGAACGGCACGCTCACCGGCACGGAGGCGGCGGTGCTCATGGTCCTGGTCTACAACTTCCTGCCGTTCATGATCATGCCCCTCTACAACACCCTGGCGAAGCTGGATAAGTCCCTGCTGGAGGCGGCCCGGGATCTGGGCGCCAACAGCATCCGCACCTTCCTGCGGGTGGTGCTGCCCCTGTCCGTGCCCGGCATCGTGTCCGGCATCACCATGGTGTTCATTCCCGCCATCACGGCCTTCACCGTGCCCGCCCTCATCGGCAACGGGAAGTACTACCTGTACGGCAACGAGATCGAGCTGGCCTTCAAGACCCTGTCCGGCCAGGGGGACTACGCCGTGGGCTCCACGCTCTCGATCATCCTGCTCATCTGCGTGGTGGTGTCCACGATTATCATGAACTGGTTCGACAAGGATCAGAAACAGGGAGGGCAGATGTGGTGAAAAAGCTGTCTCGTTCCTTCAAATACGTATATCTGGCGCTGATGATCCTGTTCCTGTATATCCCCATCCTGTATTTGATCGTGTTCTCCTTCAACGATTTCTCCACGGGGCGGCGGATCAGCTACGCCAATCTGGGCGCATGGAAGGGCTTCACCCTTCACAACTACACCACCCTGTTCACCGGCGAGGCGGGGCAGGCCCTGCTCCTCACCCTGGAGGTAGCGGGCATCACCAGCATCCTGGCCACCCTCATCGGTACGGCGGCGGCCATCGGCATCTACAGCATGAAGAAGCGGCCCCGGAACCTGGTGCTGAACGCGTCCCAGCTGCCCATGGTGAACCCGGATCTGGTCACCGGCATCACGTTCATGATGCTCTTCGCCTTCGTGAACACGCTGCTGGTGAAGCTGAGTTTGAAGCAGGTGGGGGACGTTGCCAAGCTTTTGATCGCCCACATCTCGTTCAGCATCCCCTACGTGATCTTTTCCGTGATGCCCCGGCTTAGGCAGAGCTCCGACCTCCTCTATGAGGCGGCCATGGACCTGGGGTGCTCGCCCATGCAGGCTCTCTTCAAAGCCGTGATCCCGGACATCATGCCGGGCATCACCTCGGGCTTCGTCATGGCCCTCACCATGAGCTTGGACGACTTCGTGGTCAGCTACTTCGTCAGCGACCTTAAGAGCGTCCTGTCCGTCTACATCTACTCCGCAGCCCGTGGGGCGAAGGGTGTGAACCCGGCCCTGGCTACGGTGATATTTATCCCGCTGGTGACGCTGCTGCTGGTGGTGAACCTCAGGCGCATCGCCAAGGAGCGGGAGTACGAGATCCAAAACAGGAAAGTGAAACTGAAGGATAAGGGAGGAAAATGAAATGAAAAAATGGCTTGCTTTGCTGCTGTGTGCTCTGTTGGTGCTCTCCTGCGTGGCCTGCAAGAAGCAGGACGCCGCTGAGGAGGAAGAGGCGGATTACAGCTTCGCCGACGGCGATCAGTACGACAAGATCGGCGGCGAGCTCAACGTGCTGAACTGGGGCGAATACATCGATCCCGAGCTCATCAGCCTCTTTGAGCAGGAGACCGGCGTCAAGGTGAACTATACCGAGATGACCAGCAACGAGGAGATGCTCATCAAGCTCCGCTCTGCGGACAACCCCTACGATATGTGCTTCCCCTCCGATTATATCATCGAGAAGCTGATCAAGGACGATCTGCTCATGCCCCTGGATATGAGCAAGATCCCCAACAGCAAGAACATCGCCGACCGTATGTACGAGGTGACCAACACCTTCGATCCCGGCAACAAGTACTCCCTGCCCTATATGTGGGGCACCGTGGGCATCCTCTACAACACCAAGATGGTGGACGAGGAAGTGGACAGCTGGGACATCCTCTGGAACGAGAAGTACGCGGAGAAGATCTGGCAGTATGACTCCGTCCGCGACGCTCTGGCCGTTTCCCTGCTGCGCCTCGGCTACGACATGAACAGCACAAATCCCGATGAGGTGAATCAGGCCAAGGAGGAGCTCATCAAGCAGATCCACCTGCTGAAGGGCTTGGGCACCGACAACATCCGGGCGTCCATGATCAACAACAAGGCGGCCCTCGCCGTGATCTACGCCGGCGACGCCATCCTCTGCATGGAGGAGAACGAGGATCTGGCCTACGTGATCCCCAAGGAAGGCAGCAACGTCTGGTTCGACAACGTGGTCATCCCCAAGACCGCCAAGAACGTGGACGCGGCCCTCGCCTTCATCAACTTCCTGAACGACGCCAATCTCGCCGCCCGGAACACGGAGTTCATCTACTACTCCACCCCCAACCAGGGCGCCATGGACCGGATGGACGAGGAGCTGGCCGCCAACGAGACCTTCAACCCCTCTGACGAGACGCTGGCCCGCTGCGGCGTGTATCACGATCTGGGCACCGATATCGAGCTCTACAACAGCGCCTGGGAAGAGTTCAAAACCGCCATGGGCAAATAAGCCATGACCGACGAA
>CAMHDC010000100.1 GCA_946183765.1 uncultured Clostridia bacterium
CCGCGCCGATGACGAGGCCGATGAGGATCTTGTACAGTACGTTGAAGTTCAGGTACGCCCTAAGGATACCGCCCTTCTTTGGTTCATTGTTTGCCATAGAAACCCCTCCTGTATTATTTTCTCCCCCACCCGGCCAAATCCGGGCAGATCGGGATGTTTATAGTATATCATGCAAAAACGGAATATGGAAGGGAAAATGAAAAATTATTCAAACAATTTGTATTTTTCGTGAACTTGGGCCAGAAAGCAAGAAATAAAAAGGAGGGCGCGAGCCCTCTCTTCCGTGAAAAACCATTATTGCAAAAAGCCGTTGATGATCTGCTCCTCGGCCTCCGCTTCGGTAAGGCCCAACGTCATGAGCTTGGTGAGCTGCTCCCCGGCGATCTTGCCGATGGCGGCCTCATGGACCAGCGCCGCGTCCAGGTCGTTGGCCTCCAGGCCCGGCACCGCCAGAATGCGGCCGTTGTCCATGATGATGGAGTCGCACTCCGTATGCCCGGAGCAGGGGGCGTTGCCCACGATCTTGGCGTCAAACTTCTGATAGGAGGAATCCCGGGCCACGGACCGGGAGACCACGTCCGCCGTGGCGCCCGCGCCGTTGAGGGAGACCACGTAGGTGCTGACGGCCCGCTGCTCCCCGTGGGTCATAAGCCGTTCCCGGACCAGGAGCTTGGCCCCGGCCTTGAGCTCGGCGGTGGTGGTGCGGACGGTATCGTCCACGCCCTTGATCTGCACCATCTCCATCTCCACGACGCTGCCTTCGTCCTGGTAAACCTCCGTACCCGGGTTCAGGATGCGCTTGCCCTTCCCTTCCCCGGAGCCGTAGTGCTTCTCCACGTACTTTACATGGGCGTTTTTGCCCACGTAAAAGCGATGTATGCCGTCGTGCTCCGCATCCTGGTTGCCGCAGTTGTCGATGCCGCACCCCGCCACGATCAGCACGTCCGCGCCCTCGCCCACGAAGAAATCGTTGTAGACCACCTCCTTAAGCCCCGTTTGGGTCAAAACCACAGGGATATGGACGCTCTCGTTCCTGGTGAAGGGCGCGATGCGGATATCCATGCCGCTGACGTCGGTCTTCGAAGTGATCTCGATGTTCGCCGTGGACCGGCGGCCCGCCATCTGGCTGTTGGACCGAATGTTGTACGCGCCTTCGGGCACGGCGTGCAGGTCCGCGATCTCCCGCAGGAGCCGCTTTTGGATCTCGTCCAGCTTCATGCCTGCGCGCCTCCCTTCCCGGTGATCATATGGCATTCGGATACGGCGGAGGGGGTGCCCATGAGCTGGGGCAAAATCTCTTCCCGGGTCCCCTGCTTCTCCACCCGGCCGTCCTTGAGCATGACGATCTCGTCGGCGATATTGAGGATGCGCTCCTGATGGGAGATGATGAGGATGGAGCTGTTTTGGATGGTCCGCCGCATATTCTCGAAGACCTCGATGAGGTTCTGGAAGCTCCAAAGATCGATGCCCGCCTCCGGCTCGTCGAAGACGGACAGGGCCGCGCCCCGGGCCAGGACCGTGGCGATCTCGATGCGCTTCAATTCCCCGCCGGACAAGCTGGCGTTCACTTCCCGGTCGATGTAGTCCCGGGCGCAGAGGCCCACGGCAGACAAATACTCGCAGGCGCCCGCCGCAGCCAGGCGCTTGCCCGCCGCGATGCGAATGAGATCCAGGACCTTGATGCCCTTAAAGCGCACCGGCTGCTGGAAGGCGTAGGCGATGCCCAGACGCGCCCTCTCGGTGATACTCTTGTCGGTAATGTCCTCGCCCCGAAAGAGAATGCGGCCCTCGGTGGGCTTTTCGATGCCCGCGATGAGCCGGGCCAGGGTGCTCTTGCCGCCGCCGTTGGGGCCCGTGATGACCATGAGCTTGTTTTCGGGAACGGACAGGCTCACCCCGCGGATGATCTCCTTGTCTCCCTTATCTTCCGTGACCTGGAAGGACACGTTCTTAAGTTCCAGCATATGATTCCTCGCTGATCGATTCTTATATTAAGGTAGTATGCCCGTTCGTTCTCTATTCTCCCGCGCCCACGGTGCCGCAGAGCTCGGAATAGCCCCAGGCCAGCCCCTCGGGCAGGGGCCGCTGCTGATAATCCACCACGCCGCCGGTGCCGGCCTCGTCCCCATGGTGGTTCAGCTTCACGCCCAGGAAGAACAGGGCCGTGGAGATGCCGCCGTCCAGGTTGAAGGCCTCCACGCAGCCCTCCTCCTGCAGGAGCTTCGCCAGCTCGATGAGCCTGAAGCCGATGCTGTAGCCGGGCTGGCGGCCGTCCGCCACGATGACGACGAAGTGGCCCGGCTTCACCATGCCCACGGCGCAACGGGGGTTCCGCTGGGTGGTGTTGGTGGCGCCGGAGGTGATCCGTCCCTCCATGATGAGGTCGGAGCCCCGGGGGAAGGAGAACACGTCCTGGGTGCCGGTCTCCCACAGGGTCAGGGCGTCCATCTCCCGTTTATCGACGACCTTGAAGGACATGGTTTCGGAATAGTAGGCCATGGCGTTGGAGGCCCTGAGCTGGCTGAAGACCCGCCCGTCCCGGATGAGGATGCCCTTGGCGCCAGCTTCGGCCTGGATCAGATTGTCGCCGGTGAACCAGATGACGCTCTTATACCGGAGGGCCATCTCCTGGGGCATGCAGCGGGCGTAGCTGTTCTTCCGGTTGGAGGCGAAGGTGGGATAGAAGCTGTCGTAGTCCCGGGTGTACACGTGGGCCACGAAGTAGGTCACGGGCTGACCCTGCTCCCGGCCGCCGGCCAGTTCGTAGGGCTTGTCCATGACTACCGCCTCCAGCAGCTCGGGCACGGTATAGACCCGCCGGTCGATCTCCACGCTCAGAATGTCGGAGCGGTAGACCCACTTGCCGGCCTCGCCGTCGAAGCTCTCCACCTGCTCCGTTTCCCCATAGGACAGGAAGGGATAGGGGTCCGGCGTGGGGGTGGGGGTCGGTGTCGGCGTGGGGGTGGGGGTCGGCGTGGGCTCCGGCGTGTCCGTAGGCTCCGGCGTCGGCGTAAACGTGGGCGGCGGAGTAAAGGTCGGCGTGGGCTCCGGCGTGGGCGTCGGTTCCGGCGGCGGCGGAACAGCCACATACCGAAGATAGGAGAACCCGACGATGGCTATGACGCACAGCGCCATGGCGACGACGGTCACCGCCAGCAGGGGCACGTCCCTGCCCCTAAGATGCAGGACGAAGGTCACGATGCTGCCCAGGACCGCCAGGCCCAGCAGCGCCGCCATCGCCGTTTCCAGCGTGCCCTTGTAGGGCAGCTGAGCCACCTTCTCCGTGACCGTGGGGGTGGGGCTCGGCGTGGGGGTGGGGGTGGGGGTCGGCGTGGGCGTGGGCGTGGGGCTCGGCGTCGGCGTGGGTGTGGGCGTGGGGGTGGGACTCGGCGTCGGCGTGGGGCTCGGCGTGGGCGTGGGCGTCGGTTCCGGCGTGGGCGTGGGCGTGGGCGACGCGTAGGAGATGAGATCTTTGGCCTTCAGGTTCTCCAGCAGATCCGCCTTCTTCTTATCCTGGCCCACGGCGGTGTACGCCAGGGTGAACCGGCCCTCCCGGGGCAGGGCCCGCTTATAGAACTGGCGGGAAAGGATGTGCTTATAGGCCGCCGCGGTCTCTTCCGCCACCGCCTGGTAGGAGATCACCGTGTCGCCCTTGGGATCGGAGATATACAGCTTCTGGACCTTGTGGGCCTTGCCCAGGTCCGGATATTTGGCGGCGTCGGCAGCCGTTTTCACGGCCTTCTCGACCTGGCTGGCCGTGTAAGCGCTGCGCTGGTCCTCCTCGCCGCCCCCGGCGCAGACGATGAGCTTGGGTCGCAGGGACCGGATCAGCCGCACCAGATACCCTTCCAGGGCCTTGTCGGTCCAGTTGTTCTGCACGTCCGCCAGCTCGTTGTAATCGTGATCCAGGAACCCGCCCAGGAAGGGCGCTTCCCGGTAGCCCATGGACCAGAGGGCGGTCACCGCCTCGTTCAGGGGCCGGTTGTCGCCGGCCACGGCCTGGAGCACGGCGCTGTCCTCGTTGAGATAGCAGTAGGCGGTCTTCAGCTCATACTTGCCCATGTACAGGGCGGAGAGGCCCCCCAGCTCCTCGAAAAGGGCCTGGGGCTGTCCCAGCAGCACCAGCATGTCCGCCTGCTCGAGGGGCGCGCCGAAGCAGATCAGGTCCTCCGGCAGCGCTCCGTCGAAGAAGCGCATGGAACTGACCGTCCAGGACTGGACGGAGGAAAGGGCCACCTTGCGGCAGTTGGGCTCCAGCACGTACCGTTCGAAGGGGGCGCTGGGGCTCACGTCCTCCCGCTTGAACTGGCGGCCGCGCTCATCCGACTGGATGATGGTCAGCGTCCTGGGCCGGGTAAACCAGGCAAGATACAGAGACGGTTCCCCGCAGGCGGGCAGATCCACGGTCATGGACCGGTTGCCCTTGATGGTGGCCCGGCTCAGCAGGCTGTCATCCGTGAGCCGCGCCGCGATCCCGTTGTCCGGCAGGAAATAGACGCACTCCCCCGTCACTTCCCGGGGTGCACCCTCCGCTTCAGCGGCGGGGATCAGGGGCAGCGGCAGCAGGAGCAGCGCCAAAAGAAGACAAAACACTGCTTTTTTCACATTGCTTTTCATAACGGAAACAGCATAGCACACAACCCCCGGCGGCGCAACGGGAATTTGGTTATATATAGGATGATTTGAACGCTTCGCGCCTTTCCTGAAAGAAAAGGCGGCACAGGAACGCCTGCCGTCATTCCATGTCGTAGGTTCGAACGTACCGAGTCGGGTCCGCGCCGCTTTCCAGATACCGGATCAGGATCTGGGCGCAGGCCAGACTGTCGCTGTCGGCCTGGTGATGGTTCAGGCGGATGCCGTAATAGGCGCACAGATCGCCCAGCCGGTGGCTGATGCCGGGCAGGAGCCGCCGCCCCATGCGCACGGTGCAAAGCCCCGGCACCTCGGTCCGCCACTCGATGCCGTAGCCCCGGAGGCACTTTTTCAGCACGCCCATGTCGAAGGCAGCGTTGTGGGCCACCAGGACGCCGGAGCTTAGGATGGGCTCGATCCGGGGCCACAGCTCCCAGAAGGTGGGCGCCCCCAGGACCGCCTCGCTGTCGATGCCGGTCAACTGGGTGTTGAACCAGTCGAAGGGCTGCTCCGGGTCCACCAGGGAAAAGAAGGTGTCCGCGATCCGCCCGTCCTCCACCACGGCGATGCCGATGGCGCTCATTCGATTGTTGTACCGGTTCGGCGTCTCCACGTCGAAGGCTACATAGCGCACGGGCGGCCCCTCCTTTTCTCGGATTTGGGTACAGTATAGCGCCTTTTGGCAGGATGGGCAAGACCGACGGCTTGCCCATCTCGGGATTATACGGTATACTGTAGGTAAGAAAAAGAAGGGAGTACGCTATATGTTCAAGCATATTTTGTTGTTCAAGTTCATCGACCCCGAGGTGTGCGGGCCTGTGGTGGGGCAAAAGCTGTTGGCTTTGAAGGAGACCGTTCCCGAGATCGTGGAGATCGAGTACGCCATGGACCAGCTTCACAAGGGCCGGAGCTACGACGCGGCCCTGATCGTCACCTTCAACGACAAGGCGGGGTATCTCGCCTACGACAAGGCCCCCACCCACAACGAGGCCCGGGTGTACATCCATCAGC
>CAMHDC010000101.1 GCA_946183765.1 uncultured Clostridia bacterium
GCCTGCCGGGCGTAGGCTTTTAGGGCGTCCAGAGCCATCTGATCGAGGCGCGCCTTGTCCCCGGTCTTGATGAGGGAGCCCGCCATGCGCTCCTGCACGTACCAGGCGGGCTTTTCGGCGTAGTCGGCGACGTCCCCGTAGGGGGCGCTGGCGGCCAGAAGCAGGTCTTTATCGGCGCCGTCGGCGGTGCAGTCGTAATATTCCACGTAGCACAGGTGCTTCTTGCCCATGTCCATGGTGTCGATGAGCAAAAAGGGCACGTTCCTCCCGGAGCTCGGCGTCACCACCACGGTGACCAGGTTCATGAGCCCCAGCATGGCGCGGGTCTTCAGTACGCACAGGTTCCCCAAGCCCTCCGCCTCGTACTGCTCCAGGCGAAAGCGCATCATCAGGCTCCCCATGGTCCGATACTTCTCGGGCGTGATGTCCTTCAAAACGAACTTTTCCTGTAAAATAGCGACCGCATCCAAGCCGATCACCTCCTTGTGTTCCCATAGAGTATAGTCCCTTTGGAGGGAAAAAGCAAGGGAGGCGCCCGCCTCCCTGAGGGTGCCGGATTAGGTCACGTCCGGGGCGTGTTCCGTGATCGTGACCGCCTCGCTGCTCACGAAGACGGGCCGATCCTTCGTCCTTTTTATATATGTGTCGAACATCTCCAAATGGAGCTTGCACACAGCTTCGTGCATCACGTCCGCGTCCAGCTTTCCCGTCATGAGCTTCAGGTTCATCATGTGCTTCATGTCGGTGAACCCAAGATGCTGCATGTTCCGGAAGACGGCGCCGTAGACCGGCCTGGTGTGGTCCACGAACGCCCGGGTCTCCGCCTTGACGTTTCCCTGGCAGCTGACCTGCAAAAAGGGCTTTTCGAGCACCTTGCCCGCGGTGTTGCCGAAGAGAGCGCCGTCCAGATTGACGCCGCAGACGAAATCCGGATGATCCAGGCACAGCATGTAGGCCACGGCCCCGCCCAGGGAATGGCCGGTGGCCCCTATGCCGGCGCTCCCGTCGATACGGTCGCCGAAGGCTTGCTGGGCGTATTTAACGGCGTCCAGGGTGTCCTGCTCCCATTCGGACACCCGGCTCAGGATGAGCTTGCAGTATCGCTGCTGCAGCGCGTCGAACTGCTGGGCCAGCTCCCGGTCGGTGCCCTTGGAATGGGTCAGCTGCAGGGCCTTCAGCATGCCGCCCCACAGGGGATCGTATTGCTTCTTGGAAAGCTCCTCGTCGAAAAAGATGCAGGTGCCGTCGTCCAGCTCCGCGCAGCAGGCGTCGTAGGGATGGCCCACGGCCAGGACCAGGTAGCCCTGGGAGACCAGCTCCAGGCACAGGAAGGAATTGCTCTCCCGGTAGGAGGACAGGCCGTGGTTGAACACCACCAGCGGGAACCGACCGCCCTCTATCCAGGGCGCGTCCGGGTAGCACTCGGACAGGTTGTCCCCGGCCGCCTCCCGCTTGTCGTAGGGGATGGGTACGTGGATGGCCTTCTTAAGGCCCTCCGCCACGTTTCGGGACATATAGCGGGCCCTGTTCAGGCCGGCGACGGCCCCCTTGTCGGCGGGGTAGTAGACCCGGACCGGGACGCTCCGCTTGGTGCCAGGGGCGCGAAGCTCCTCCCGGTCGGTATAGACCGTGTATGTGGTGGTGCCGACGGCATATGGGCCGGCAGGTAAGGGCCTTTGGTTCATGTTTTCCCCCTCTATCGAAAGGAAATGGCGCCGAAGCGCCATTTCCAATAGTATTGTTCCGTCAGTCCTCCACGTCCTTCAGGAGCGACGCCGTCAGCTTGTCCAGCCAGGGGCCTTCGTAGAGCTCGATGAGACCCGCGTCCACAGCGGCGGACAGCTTGGGCTGGATGGGGATCCGGGCGGTCTCGGGGATGCCGTTCTTTTGGGCGATCTCCTCCAGGTGGCTCTCGCCGAACAGATAGTGCTTCTTGCCGCAGTCGGGGCACTCGAAGTAGGAGAGGTTCTCCACGATGCCCACGATGGGGACGTTCAGGAGCCCGGCCATCTTCACGGCCTTCTCCACGATCATGCCCACCAGCTCCTGGGGGGAGGTGACCACCACGATCCCGTCCACGGGGATGGACTGCATGACGGTCAGGGGCACGTCGCCGGTGCCCGGGGGCATGTCCACATACAGCACGTCCACGTCCTTCCAGACCACGTCGGTCCAGAACTGCTTCACCGCGCCGGCGATGACGGGGCCCCGCCATACCACGGGGGAGGTCTCGTCGGGGAGGAGCAGGTTGATGCTCATCATCTGGATGCCGGTCTTCGATTCCGAGGCGAACAGGGCGTCCTCGGTGCCGGTGGCCTTGTCGTGGATGCCGAAGGCCTGGGGGATGGAGGGGCCGGTCACGTCCGCGTCCAAAATGGCGGCCCGATAGCCCGCCCGCTGGGTGTTCACCGCGAGGAGCGAGGTCACCAGGGACTTGCCCACGCCGCCCTTGCCGCTGAGCACAGCGACGACCTTCTTCACCCTGGATAGGGGATGGGGCTGCTCGATAAAGCTCTTGGGGTCCCGGCTGTCGCAGTTCGCGGAGCAGTTGGAGCAATCATGATTGCATTCTTCCATTATCAGTTCCCTTTCGTTTTCCTTGTTGCGTTCTATCATTCTTCCAAAAGGAAGGACAATGCTTCTCCGATCTTCTCGTGGACGCAGAGGGTGGCGTCGGAATCCCGATCCGTTCGGCTCAGATTGATGAGCACCAGCTCCTTGCCCGAGAAGTAGTCGATGAGCCCCGCCGCCGGGTAGACCACCAGGGAGGTGCCCCCCACGATCAGGGTGTCCGCCCGCTGGATGTGGGTGACGGCGGAGACCAGGGTCTTCGTTTCCAGCCCCTCGCCGTAGAGGACCACGTCGGGCTTGATGATCCCGCCGCAGGTGCAGGTGGGCACGCCCTCGCTCTTTAGGATATACTCCATGGAGTAGGCCTTACGGCACTTGGTGCAGTAGTTCCGATGGACGCTGCCGTGTAATTCCAGCACGTTCCGGCTGCCCGCCGCCTGATGGAGCCCGTCGATGTTCTGGGTGATGACGGCGGTGAGCTTGCCGTCCTGCTCCAGCTTCGCCAGGGCCTTGTGGGCCTTGTTGGGCTTGGCGTCCGGGTACAGGAGGAACTTCCGATAGTAGTCGTAGAAGACCTCCGTGTGCCGCCAGAAGAAGTCGTGGCTCAGCAGCACCTCCGGGGAATGGCCGTAGGCGGTCTGGGCCTTGTAGATGCCGTCCGCGCTGCGAAAGTCGGGGATGCCGCTTTCCGTGGACAGGCCCGCCCCGCCCAAAAAGGCGATGCGGCGGCTGTTTTCGATGACTTGTCTCAATCTCTCGTTCATAGGGGCAGTATACCATATCCGCCCGGACGGGTCAACGGCTCTTTACCGAAAGGCGGATCTGCGCTATACTGGTCCCATATGGAGGATTGGCTGCAGCAGCGTCGATATTTCAACGAACGGCCCATGCTCTGGGGCATTCCGGGGACCCTTTTGGGGGCCCTGCTGGCGGTGCGCCTGGGCGGATGGCTGCTGCTCGTCCTGGGCCTCGCCGCCCTGGGGGCGGGGGTGTTCCTGCTGCGGCGGGGGAAGGCTTTTTTCGCGTTTCCCCTGCTGCTGGGACTGCTGCTTTTGCGGGGCGCGATCCTGCCCTATGCCGTCGTGACGCCCGGGTTTTATCGGGTCACGGGCACCGTGCTGGACGTGCCGGAACAGAAGCGGGGTGAAACCGACCTGATCCTGGACAGTATCGCCCTGGACGGGCAGCGGGTGCCGGGGGCGCTGGCCCTCACCCTGCCCTACAGAGCCGATTTTGCCTGCGGCGACGCCCTGTCCCTTCGGGCACGGGTGACGCCGGACGATCAGGGCGTGGTCTGGGGCTTGAAGACCGTGCTGTATGCGGCCCAGGGATCGGGGGAGATCGTCGTCCGGCAGGGCCGGGCGGACCCCCTCTACGGGCTGGCCCTCCGCTGGCGGGAGAAGCTGGGCGCGTCGGCGGACGCTCTCTTCGGCGACAGCGCCGGCGTGGCCAGGGGGATGCTGTTCGGGGACAGGGACGACGTCCACTACCTCACCTTCCTGGCCTTTCGCCGCAGCGGGCTGCTGCACCTGTTGACCGTGTCCGGCCTCCACGTGGGCGTGGTCTGCGGGGCGGCCCTGCAGCTCATCCGGGGCCGGCGCAAGTGGCTGCGGTTCCTGCTGTCCGGCCTGGTGCTGCTCCTTTTCTGCCTGCTGACGGGCTTTGCACCGTCGTCGCTTAGGGCGGCGATCATGCTGCTCATCGTCCGGTTCGCCCATCTGCTGGACCGGCAGGACGACCCCATCAGCGAGATCGGCTGCGCCTGGACGCTGCTGCTGCTCGCGAACCCGTTTTTGCTCGCCTCCTCCGGCTTTCGCCTGTCCTTCGGGGCCATCTGGGGCCTGTGCTGCCTGGCGGGTCCCGTGACGGAGCTGCTGCACGGCCGGCGGGATGGGCTGGGCGGCCTGCTGGCGGGGGCCGTGGGCGTGTTCCTGGGTACGATGCCCCTGCTCTCCGTGTCGGGCGGGGAGGTGTCCTGGGTGGGCGTGCTCCTGTCCCTCCTCGCGCTGCCGGCGGCGCCGCTGTTTTTGATCCCCGGCTGGATCGCGGTGCTCCTCTATCCGCTGCTGCCGGGATTGGCCGGGGCCCTGGCCCTGCTTCCCCGGGGCGTGCTGTACTATCTCTTTTCCCTGGCGGAGCTGACGCCCGTGGCGGGCATCACCCTGCCGCCCTGCAACGGTCCGGCCCTTCTGCTGTGGTTCGCGGGGATGCTGTTCGTTTCGGAGTACTTCCTGCCCAACCGCCGCAGGCCCGCCTTCCTGGGCTGGGGGCTGATGGCCGCCGGAGCGCTCCTGTGGTTCTTAGTATAAGGAGGGAACCCATGTTCCATACCCAATACGACAGTCCGGTGGGGCCCCTGACTTTGGAAAGCGACGGGACCGCCTTGACGGGCCTTTCCTTCGGCCCCTGCCAAGGATCGCGGACGGCTCTGCCCCTGTTCGACGACGCCTTCGCCTGGCTGGACGCCTATTTCGAGGGTCGGGACCCGGGCCCCACGCCGCCCCTTAAGCCGGCGGGCACGGCCTTTCAGCGGCGGGTATGGGCGGAGCTCGTCAAGGTCCCCTTCGGCGAGACCGTGAGCTACGGCGCGTTGGCCGGGGCGGCGGGCTGCGGCTCCCCCCGGGCCGTGGGCCAGGCGGTCCACATCAACCCCATCGCCATCCTGATCCCCTGCCATCGGGTCATCGGCGCGGACGGGAGCCTGACAGGCTTTGCGGGCGGCCTCGATATAAAGCGTCGGCTCCTCATGCTGGAGGAGAGCCGCATGCGGCTGCTGTTCACCATGGATCGAGGCGATTGGGAGGAGGGCAAAAAGTCCTTTTCCCGCCCCTCGGCCCGGGCTGTCGTCATCCGGGACGGCCGGGTGGCCATGGTCTACAGCCAAAAGTTCCGCCACTACAAGTTCCCCGGCGGCGGCATCGAGGCGGGGGAGAGCCGGGAGGCGGCCCTCCTTCGGGAGGCCCGGGAGGAGGCGGGTTTAGTGCTGGATCCCCAGAGCGTCCGGCCCTACGGCTT
>CAMHDC010000102.1 GCA_946183765.1 uncultured Clostridia bacterium
CGGCGCTTGGGGTCGGTCTCCGTCTTCAGCAGGTATTTGGTGAGCAGCACTTCATTCACCGTGGAGGCCACCTCCGCCACCATGATCCGATAGTCGTGGAGGGGATAGGGCTGGGCTCGATCGGAGAAGAAGGAGTGCATGGAGTGGCCCAGCTCGTGGGCCACGGTGAAGGCATCGTCCAGGGTGTCGGTATAGTTGAGCAGCACGTAGGGGTGCACGCCGAACACGCCCATGGAGAAGGCGCCGCTGCGCTTGCCCTCGTTCTCGTACACGTCCATCCAGTTCTCGGCGAACGCCCGGTCGAGAAGCTGTCCGTACTCCTCGCCCAAGGGCCTGGTGGCTCCCTTCACCAGCTCCTTCACGTTTTCGAAAGGCACGGGGAAGTCCACGTCCTCCACCATGGGCACGTAGAGGTCGAAGACGTCGATCTTCTCGAGACCCAGTACCCGCTGCCGGAGCTTCAGATACTTTTTCATGGCGGGCAGGCTTTCGTGGACCGCTTCGATCAGGCTGTCGTAGACGCTGACGGGCACGTTGCCGCCGTCAAGAGCCGCTTCACAGGCGGAAGAATAGCCGCGGACCGTGGCGCGGAAGTTGTCCATCTTCACCGCGCCGCCGTAGAGGGCCGCAAAGGTGTCCCCGAACTGCCGGTAGGCGCCGAACATGGCGCGGAACGCCTCCTCCCGGACCTTCCGATCCCGGCTCTCCCGGAACACGCCGAAGTTGCCCTGAGTGAGCTGAACTTCGTTCCCCTGCTCGTCGTGGACCAGGGGCAGCTTCATGTTCACGTTGGTGAGCATGGAATAGGCGTTGGAGGGCGTTTGAGCCGCCTCGCCCAGCATGGCCAGCATCTTCTCCCGCGCCTCGTCCAAAATATGGGCTCTACCCCGGGCGATGTCCGCCACGATGAACCGGTAGACCGCCATGTCCTCCTCCGCCAGCCAGGCGTCGAGGTCCGTTTCCGGGATGGACAGGATCTCCGGGTTCAGAAAGGCCAGCATGGACATGCCCTTGACCATCAGGGTCATGGCCCGGGCGTCCATGGCCTGGTGCTCCGGCTCGCTGCCGTCGGCTGACTTATGGAGGTTCGCGTAGATGAAGGGCAGCTCGATCTTCTCCATGGCGGCATAGGCCGCGTCCAGTCCTCTCTTCAAGCCTTCCTTGCTGACCTTCAGCGTGCCGGGCAGGGCGGCCAACCCCGCCACAGCCTGCTCCGCCTCCGCCATGGCCGCTTCCCAAGCCGCCTTGTCGGGGTAGATGTGGGTAAAGTCCCACTGATACTTGGGGTCCATTTCCTTGCGTTTCATATGTCCCTCATCCTTTCTGATCGTTCTTATGCAAAAGTATACCGCGGTTTCCCCCGGGAAGCAAGGCCGCTTGCGTTCGCGGTGAAGAATTGGTATACTGTGTGTCGAAAAGGCGGACCGCCGTCGAGGCGGCCGAAGGGAGCACGGGCCCATGGACGATAAAAAAGAGAACATCCGGACTAAGGACGAGAAACGGAAGACGGTGAGCTGCCGCACCTGCGGAGCCCAGTTCGACGCAGCCCTGCCCAACTGCCCCTATTGCGGCACCATGTACCTGCCGGCGGCGGAAACAGCCTACATGAACAAGCTGGAGGGCATCCGGGGAAACTTGGAAGGATTGGGCGCCCTGGGCAAAAAGGAGACGAAGGCCCACCTCGGACGGCTGTCGAAGAAGCTTCTTATCGCCGGGGCGGCGCTGGCCGTGATCGTGATCGCCGTCGTCGCCGTTCTTTTGCACAAGGAGCGCCGGGAAGCCGCTCAGGAGCAGGCGGAATTTCTGTGGCAGCGGGAAGGCTTCGCCCGGATGGACGAATACTACGACGCCGGAGCCTATGAGGATCTGGTCGCCTTCTACGATCAGGCCGCCGACGAGGGGCACCAGGTATGGCAATACCGGCATTGGAACTTCTGCGAGTTTTACGATCTGATCCTGACCGCCCAAAACTCCCTTCAGGCCTGGAAGGCGGAGGGCGGCAGCCGGCTGTATCTCTTCTATGACGAGATCAAACTGTACAGGCTGGAGTATATGAACGACCTCAGCCCGGAGGAACGGACGATGCTGGACGAGCTTCGGCAGCCGTTGCTGGCGGATTTCAACGAACGGTTCCCGCTGACGGAGGCGGAGTTGGACGAATTCCGCCGCACGCTGGCGCGGGACGGTTTCGTGCCGATCAAGACATGCGAGCAATTCTTTACGGAAAGGGGCTGGGAAGAATGAAGTGCAGGAACTGCGGCGGAGAGGTCGGGCTGGAGGAACGGTTCTGCCCGTACTGCGGCACGCCCAACGAGCAGGCCATACGCCATTTTCAGGACATGGCCGACTATCAGGACCGCTATACCAAAACGGAGGCCCACGTGGTCGGCGCGGCCAAGCGATACGCCCAGATCATTCCCCGGGTTATCGTGATCCTGCTGCTGCTCATCGTCACCGTCGTCATGGCGGTTATCGCGGAGAATGCCTACGCTTTCCCGGATCGGATGCGGCATAGGGCCGCGCAGAAGGATGCCGCGGGTACCATCGCCGTGCTGGAGGCGTATCTGGCGCAGCAGGAGTATATCTCCCTTGCCTCCTATATGGAATACAACGATATCAGGACCTACAATTCTGCCTTCGAAGAGTACTCGGATATACGCTGGGCCGCGCAAAGCTACAAGGACGTGATGCTCAGGATGGAGAGCCTGTTCCTGCACCAGGATCGGGAGAAGTGGGCGAACCGGAGCGCGACGGACGATATCCGGATGCTGTGCCAGTCGCTGGAAAGCTTCTTCGAAACGCTGGAGCGCAAAAGCTGGGATTCGTCCGAACCGGTCCATCAGGCGCATCTCGATCGGATGAGGGATGACGTGATGGATCTGCTGCGGGTGTACCTGGGGATCGAAGGGGAGGAAGCAGAGGATTTCTTGGCCCTGTCCACCAACCGGAAGGCCGCTTTCCTGGAGGAGGTGCTGCTGGATGCGTAACGTTAAATCAAGACCGTCCGGGCTCGTCCGGTTCCTCAACATCCTGATCGTCCTCACGGCCCTGGCGGCGGTGATTTCCCTGGTCCGCCTGGCGGGGGAGTTACGCAGCGCTTTCGACCGGGACCAGTACAGCAACTTGGAATACTATCTGCAGGACGGTGAATATCCCGGCATGATCCGCCAGTACTATTCCCGGCATTATGATATAGACCCCTTCCCCAGCGCCCACGAGGAGTCGTATCAAGCGGCAGGCTACGCCGACGCCGCTTTTCAGCACCAGTTCTTCCAGAAGATCGGGGATCAGGCCCGGGCGCAGGCCAACGCCCGGCGGATGGAGGAATACCGCCGGGGCTGCGGTTCCCTCTCCGTGGTCGCCGACGATATCGACCGTCTGCTGGAGAGCATCTCCCTGGATCGAGAAAAGGAGGATCGCCCATGACCTATGATTTTGTTACCCTGCCCGACCGCTGGAACGCCGGCGCCTTCAAGTATGAGGACATAAAGCGGAAGAAGCCGGACGTGTCCAGGGACGCCGTGCCCCTCTCTGTGGCGGACATGGAATTTTTGAATCCGCCCGAGGTGGTGGAGGGCTTGAAAGCCTACCTCGATCACAACGTCCTGGGCTACACCGGCCCCACGGACGGGTATTTCGAAGCCGTCCAGAGCTGGATGGAGCGTCGGCACGGGTTCCGTCCCGAGCGAGACTCGTTCATCACCAGCCCCGGCATCGTTCCCGCCCTCTATGAGATCGTGAAATCCCTGACGGCGCCGGGGGAAGGGGTGCTCATGCTGAGCCCGGTCTATCATCCCTTCCGCTTCGCCGCCCAGGAGCAGGGGCGGGAAGCGATCTTCTGCCCTCTCATCGAGCGGGAGCGGACCTACGACATCGACTTCGACTTGTTTGAAAGGCTCTGCGCCCGGCCTGACGTGAAGCTGTTCCTCCTTTGCAGCCCCCACAATCCCGTGGGCCGCATCTGGAATAGGGAGGAGCTGGTTCGCCTTTGTGAGATCTGCCTCCAAAACGACGTGGTCATGGTGGCCGACGAGATCCACGGGGATCTGATCCTGCCCGGGTACACCTTCGTTTCCGTGGGCACCCTGCCCCAGCGATACGTGAAGAACGCCGTCATTTGCACCGCCCCCAGCAAGACCTTCAACCTGGCGGGCATGCAGTGCTCCAACCTGTTCGCGGCGGACGAAAAGCTGCGGGAACGGCTGAAAAAGGAGGGCCATTATCCCACGCTGACAGCCCTGGGCTACGAGAGCTGCCGCCTGGCCTACACCTACGGGGAGCCTTGGCTGGAGGCCCTGCGGACGGTCCTGGGGGAGAACAGGAAGCTGACGGAGACCTATTTGGCGGAGCACGCCCCCGCCATCCGGCCCTTTGAGCTCATGGGCACCTACCTCATGTGGCTCGATTGCCGCGGCCTGGGCCTTGACAAGGACGCCCTGGAGAAGGCCATGATCGAAGAGGAGCTGTTCTTCGACGAGGGCTACATCTTCGGCCCCGAAGGCGCGGGGTTCGAGCGCCTGAATCTGGCCTGCCCCGCCTGGGTCCTCCAAAAGGCCCTGGACAGGCTGGCCGCCGCGGCAAGGAGAGTGCAGAAATGAAACGGTTGTTGATCACCGGCTTCGCCCCCTTCGGCGGGGACAAGGTAAATCCCTCCTGGCAGGCGGTATCGGCGCTGCCCGAGACTGTGGGCGGGTGGGAGCTGGTGAAGCGGGAGCTGCCCGTCACCTTCCGAGGCGCGCCCCAAGCCCTGTTCGCGGCCATGGACGAAGCGGAGCCGGACGCGGTGCTGATGGTCGGCCTGGCGGGGAGCCGGGGCGCGGTGACCCCGGAGCGCCAGGGCTTCAACGAGATCGTGGCCCGCATCCCCGACAACGAGGGCTGCCAGCCCCGGAACGAGCCCGTGATTCCCGGCGGTCCGGAGGTTTTGTATTCCACCCTGCCCGTGGAGGATATGACGGAGGCCATCCTGGCTGCCGGCGTGCCCGCCCGGCTCTCCGAGAGCGCGGGCCGGTTCGTGTGCAATACCCTCCTGTATGCGGCCCTCTATCGGCTGGAGCAGTCCGACGATCCCGTGCCCGCCGCCTTCATCCACGTGCCCGCCACCCCCGAGCTGGCGGCAGGGAAGGATCTGCCCACATTGACTTTGGATCAGATCGTCGCCGCGCTGACAGCCGCCATTGAGGCTATTTAATCGTGAGCGCAAAGAAGCCGCTGCCCGAAAGCAGCGGCTTCTGTTCGTGTGCGATCATTTGTGATACAGCTTCTTGGTCTGGTACACGGGCTCGCAGGTCAGGTGGACGCCCAGCTTCCGAAGCAGGTTCACGTCCACCTCGGCCAGGATGACGGTGGAATGCATCTCGCAGCCCTGCAGGTTGCTGAGCTGCTCCATGGCCAGCTCCGCCGTGGGGTTGGTGGCGGCGCAGATGGAGAGGGCCAGCAGCGTTTCGTCCGTATGAAGCCGGGGATTGTGGCCTCCCAAATGGTCCACCTTCAGATGCTGGATGGGCTCGATGATGACGGGGGAGATGAGCTTCATGTCGTGGCGGATGCCC